>JBGTHN010000132.1:0-2140 GCA_041746235.1 Pyrinomonadaceae bacterium
AGACCGATAATAAAAGTCCGAAGACCAAAAACGCATTTTTTTTCATTTATGTTATTCCTCTAAAAATTTAATACACATTTCCAGTGTGTTCGACTTTTGATTCTGCATTATTATCACCCGGTTGTCCACAAAAATTTTGCAAGTAAAAACCCATCCGCAACCGCTAACCATCTTGACTTCAATAGGCTACTTTTAATCGGTCTTAATCTTTCGATAGATCCAATAATAAGCCAACTACAATTCTGGCATTCAAAACTGTGTATTGGCATAATATCCCCGACCTCTGAGCAGAATTATTTTGTTCGGTGAGATGTTCCGTCTTCGGGACATTGCAGGAAAGAGAAACCGACGATCACGGCTTGGACGATCGATTGGAAAAGTTCGCCGCGGGTGATGGTTTCATCGGCATATATCGAAGACATCGAGGTGGCGATGGAAAGCCCGACAACGATGACCAACCGAAACCAATTAACTGTTCTAAAAGTCTGCATAAAAATAAAATCCTCTAATATAAATTTGCTAAAAAGTATTAGCTTTACTATAATAACAATGCTGATATAAATTAGCAAATCTAATGTAATAGGAGGAGCAAAACTAATATGACAGGTCAAGAAATTCAAGACAAATTGGATGGGATCGTGGCGGATTTGCAAACCGTCGGCAAAGGAATGACCGTGCAGATCGGACTTCGCGGAAGCGGTAACGATCTGACCGAATATCCTTTGAGTTCGGATGCAAACGGTGTCATCAATGATAGTCAGTTGGATCCGTTGCAGGATGCGGTTGACGTTATTAAACCGATCGCCGATACATACTATGCGGAGTTTGCGGTTGTCAAAGGATTTTCGGATGCGTTCAGCGATGCCCGTGCAGTCCATCAAGTCTTAATTGATGCGGCGGCTAGTGCCAGAAGCGATCTGAACGACGCTCTCGAAGCAGACGCAGCCTATCAAACTGCGAAAACCAATTTGGATAATGCCCGTGCCGATGTTGACTACATCAACGCCCGCAACGCATACAAATCCGAAAACGTCTCGGAAAACTACGGCAACATCTCGGAAGCCAAAGGCAAATATGTTGTCTAATTCCTTTAACTTTAACCCTAAACCCAAAAAACATCCTGTCTGCTAGCGGCGGGATTTTTTTTGTTTATTATCCGAAAAACGCAAAGGTGCCAAGGAAATCCTGCTGCCTCTCCAAACCTCAAAGAGGGGAATTTTTGCGGTTAAAAATAAAGTTTAATTATTTTCTCTTAATCGTTTATTGGTAAAAGTTACATCATTATTTTTTGAAGAATAAAAAGCTTTTGCTATATTTCAAATATAGTAGTATAGATATAATTATTCATTAATTATTTTACTTAGCAGAGACAGTTGCACTTACAAAAACTGCCTGACGAAAATAAAAAAATTCAACTGATTTTTTGCGGTCTCGAGTCCGACTCAAGTATTGTTCAAAAAAAAAGTAAATTCTAATTAAAATAAGGTTGAATTTATTATTTTGTTCGGAGGAAAATGTTATGAATAACTCGCAGATACCAATCGCCCGAAAAGATGGCTTGGTTATACAGGAGATGCCGGAAGAAGTTCTGGTTTATGATCTAGATACGAATAAAGCCCACTGCTTAAATCAGACGGCGGCATTTGTCTGGAATTCCTGTAATGGATCAAATACCGTTACCGACATTACAAAATTACTTGTAGCTCAATCAGATTTTAGCATCAATGAAGATATGATCTGGTTGGCACTTGAACAATTAAGTAATGAAAACTTATTGGAAAATAAATTGACACCGATATTCGAGGGTCAAAGCCGTCGTGAAGTGTTAAAGAAGATCGGTCTGGCAGCCGTCATCGCACTTCCGGTGGTTGCTTCTCTAACAGCCCCATCCAACATTTTAGCTCAGACTTCTTGTATGTGTATGAGTCCCGGTGATTGTATAGCACAACCAAGTTGTCCTAATCCGAACAATTGTAACCCGACAGGAATATGTGCCCCGTAATCAAAAATAGTGTGATTTTTCCGTAAAAAGTTGCTGAACATTTAATGTAATGACCAAGATCGAGCGTATAGTTTAACAAATAAAACAAGCAAAACAAACAATACTTATAATTGAAAGTTTGAATATATTTTAATGTAT
>JBGTHN010000133.1:0-7664 GCA_041746235.1 Pyrinomonadaceae bacterium
AACTTCATTATCGAATAGTCATTGACGACTTTGAACACTATTGAAACTCCAATTGCTCAAAAACTAACCTTTGCTTGCCCTAAGAGTCATCTTTCCCCAATGTATCGGGGTTCATCAAAAGATAACACGAGCGGCAGTAAACGGGACGACCTTGCGAAGGATAGAATGGAACAGTTGTTTGTGCGTCACATTTTGCACAATTGACCGCTACTTCAATTTTTTCTTTAAAACCAGCCGATTGTGCTTTAATGATCGCAGAAAGTCTTTCATTTTTTGCTTGTTTGCAGGGTTTGCATCGTTTGGGAGGATGTCTTAAACCTTTATCACGAAAGAAAAGTTGTTCGCCGCAAGTCCACGTAAAATCATCTCCACAATCTATACACTGGATTTCAATATCATCAAAATCATCTTCGGTTGCAAAAGTCTTTTCGTTGAATTCCTTTAAACCATTTGAATTAGCTTCTGACATAGCTTTATATCCCTTTATCGTTTAATTAAATGTTCTTTTTTTGTCAGACATTGACGGTGAGGAACAAAAAAAAATCTTGCCTTGAAAAATCTGAAAAAATGTATAACAGTTGCCTTAAAAATTATACCTAATAGAAAACATAGTCAAGTTTATTAAAAATACGAATTAGTTCTATCTTGGCTCAATTATTAAAGCAATTCATTATGAAAATACTTGTCATCGGTTCCGGCGGACGTGAACACGCAATTGTTTGGTCTTTGTCCCGTAGCAAAATCGCTACAAAAATTTATTGTGCAAATGGAAACGCAGGGATTTCAAAACTTGCCGAATGTGTTGATATTAACCCGACTGATATTGATGCACTTGCAGATTTTGCGTTGAAAAATGAAATTGATTATAGTTTTGTCGGCGGTGAAACATCCTTGGCATTGGGAATCGTTGATGTTTTTGAACAAAATGGTTTGAAAGTTATCGGAACTTCCAAAAAAGCTACACAACTTGAATCAAGCAAATCATTTGCAAAGGATTTTATGGAGCGAAATAATATTCCAACCGCATTATATGAAACGGCTCATTCCGCAGAAGAATCAAAAACTATTTTGAATAGCGGGAAATTTGGAGATGAAAACTCAACAGTTGTTATCAAAGCCGATGGACTCGCCGCTGGAAAAGGAGTTGTCGTTGCAAATAATCGGCAGGAAGCGATTGATGCGATTGATTCAATGGTTTCGGGTGAATTGATTGATGCCGAAGCCGCCAAGAAAATTGTGATCGAAGAATGTCTGGTCGGAAAAGAAGTTTCATTGTTAATGTTCACCGACGGAAAAAACTTTGCATTAATGCCGCCGACACGCGACCATAAACGAATCGGCGAAGGTGATACCGGAGCAAATACCGGCGGAATGGGAACAATTACCGATTCAAGTCTTTTGTCGAAAGAACAGACTCAAACAATAATCAATGAAATCATCAAACCGACTTTAGAAGGTTGTGAAAAGGAAGGATTTCCATTCAAAGGAATTCTGTTTGTAGGCTTGATGTTGACCGAAGATGGAGCAAAAGTTTTGGAATTCAATGTCAGGTTTGGCGATCCCGAAACGCAAGCGATTCTGGTCAATCTTGAAACTGATTTTGTCGAGATATGCGAAGCTATTCATAATCAAACTCTGGATAAATTACACATTGATTGGACAGAGGGAAGTTCAGCCTGCGTTATTTTAGCCGCTGAGAATTATCCAAAATCTCCACGCAAAGGTGATGTAATAAATGGTTTATTCGAAGCCGACAAGCACGAGAATGTGGTCATATTTCACGCCGGAACTTCAAAAGATGAGAACGGGAACTATATAACTTCCGGTGGCAGAGTTTTGGCTGTAACTGCAATTGCCAGCAATCTTTCAAATGCGATTCATCGTGCATACAAAGCGGTTAATGATATAAGTTGGGAAGGAATGCAATATCGAAGCGACATCGGAAAATAGATTATGGCTGGTGGAAAGAGGTTTAAATATTACGATTTAATTATGGCGGCATTTGTAACCGTCATTTTATGTTCAAACCTGATCGGCGTTCACAAGGTTTCGACAGTTTCTTTACCACTTTACGGCGAATTTATTTTTGGTGCAGGAGTTTTATTTTTTCCGATCAGCTATTTATTCGGCGATATTTTGACAGAAGTTTACGGTTATGCACGTTCCCGAAAAGTCATTTGGGCTGGATTCGGTGCAATGATCTTTGCTTCGTTTATGTCTTATGTTGTTGTAAATCTTCCTTCCGCATCAACAATGGATGCAAGTCGCCAAGATGCAATTGAAATGATATTTGGTCAAACTCCGAGAATTGTTATTGCTTCGATGATCGCCTTTTGGTTGGGTGAGTTTGCAAATTCATTTGTTTTGGCAAAAATGAAAATTTTGACCGCCGGAAAATGGCTTTGGACTCGAACGATCGGTTCGACCTTTGCCGGAGAAGCAGTTGATTCAATTGTGTTTTATCCGGTTGCATTTTATGGGATTTGGTCAAATGAACAAATCATTGCCGTGCTGATCGGAAATTATTTTTTGAAAGTGTTTTGGGAAGTATTGGCAACACCTTTCACATATAAAATTGTCGCTTTTCTAAAACGTGTTGAAAACGAAGATTTTTACGATAAGGATACAAATTTTAGCCCTTTTACAATAGAAACTTAAGTTATGTCTATTTACGAAAACCTAAAACCGACAGAGTTTGACGAAATAAATACCTACGAACTTTCAAGTCGTCCAAGTAAAGTTACGATTGCAGATTTTGCAAAGCCGTTTACAGGAAACGATTCAATTAAAACTTTCCTTGCAACATTTCCAGATATTCTTGCTGTTAAATCAATCCGAGAACTTTCAAAACGAATTGTTCGAGCCAGAGAATTAAACAAGTCGATTATTTGGGGAATCGGCGGTCACGTAATAAAAACAGGTCTTTCACCCATATTAATTGATCTAATGAAACGTGGTTTTTTGACAGCAATTGCAACGAACGGTTCGGTTCTTGTTCACGATACCGAAATTGCTTTGGTCGGTTTTACAAGCGAAGACGTTGACGCAACACTTGGAAAAGGAGATTTCGGTGCCGCAAAAGAAACCGGTGAAATATTAAATTTGTCTGCAAAAAAAGGTCAACGAGACAAAATCGGTTTAGGCGAAGCGATGTGCAGGGAAGTTTCAAGTCTTAAGCCAAAATATGCTGATTATTCAATACTTTGCCAAGCATTTATAAACAAAACCCCAATTACATCTCATTTAACAATTGGTGCGGACATAGGACATTTTCATCCTTCCGCCGACGGTTCTGCATTAGGTGAAACTTCGCATACAGACTTCAAATTATTCTGTTCAATCGTCCGAGAAATGAATGGAGGTGGAGTTTATATAAACTTTGGTTCAGCCGTAACTTTACCCGAAATTTTCCTAAAAGCGATAACGATAAATAGAAATTTTGGAAATGAAATTTTAGATATTACGACTGCAAATTTCGATTTTATTCAACACTATCGCCCACTTACCAATGTCGTCCGTCGCCCGACTGCAAATGGTGCAGGAAAAGGATTTTCAATTACAGGTCATCACGAACTTTTACTTCCGATACTTGCCGCTCAAATCATTTCTGAATCCTAAATTTTATTCTGCATTTGACAATAATAGTCTTACAATTTTAGTATCTTAATGAAAACGATTTTCAATTTCATCATCAATTAAAAAGTCAATTGAATTCAAAGAGGATATTAAGCAATGAAAAAGATTCTATTTGCAACATTATTTGTTATTTGTATGTCGGTTTATACAAAAGCCCAGACACTTTCCGGTGTTGTAAAAGATATAAATGGAGATTTAGTTGTCTCTAGTAAAATAACACTCAAAACTCAAACTAATAAAACAGCCAGAGAAACAATTTCTAATAATCGAGGTGAGTTTAGTTTTGCAGGATTAGAAGTTGGTAATTATGATTTGACTGTTTCATCTTTGGGGTTTTTGAAGAAAACTCAAAATCTTGAAATAAATTCAAATAAGTCAATAGAAATCATACTTGAGCCTGAGAATGTTGCAGAGATAATTTCTATTACTTCAAATTATCTGGCGGGAAGTTCAGATGCTTTGACAAGAACGCCGGGTTCATTTCAAACAATTGGCAAACTGGAATTGGAAAATGCACATGTTTTTAATTTTGCAGAAGCATTGCGGAAAGTTGCCGGAATTAGTATTAGAAACGAAGAAGGTTTCGGGTTACGTCCAAATATTTCGATTCGCGGAACTAATCCCACGCGTTCTACAAAAATATTATTATTGGAAGATGGAATTCCGCTCGCATATGCTCCTTATGGCGATAATGCTTCATATTATCATCCGCCAATCGAGCGTTTTGAATCAATTGAGGTTTTGAAAGGTTCTGGACAAATTGAATATGGTCCGGTTACAGTCGCAGGAGTTATAAATTATATTACACCAAACCCTACGCAAGACCAGACAATTTCATTAAAACTTGAAGGCGGAAATCGCAGTTTTGCCAAAGGCAACATAAGTTATAGCAACACATTCGGGAAAACCGGCTTAATTTTTAATTACATAAGGAAACAAGGCGAAGGTTCGAGAGAAAATATTCGTTCCGGTTTGAATGATTTCAGCACAAAAGTTGTCCGTGAAATAAATGATAAAAATGTTTTAATCGGCAAATTCAGCTGGTATGGTGAAGACTCAAATTTAACTTATTCCGGTTTAACCGAAGCAGAATATGCCACAAACCCGCGTTATAATCCTTTTAAAAATGATTTCTTTTATGCAAACCGATTTGGAACGTCGCTTTCGCATACTGTTGTTTTTACACCAAAAGTTCATCTGACAACAAATTTTTATGCAAACAATTTTTCCAGGCATTGGTGGAGACAATCTTCTAATTCAAACGAAAGACCGAATCGTGTCGGAAGTGATCCTGATTGTCTAGGATTGCAGGATTTAAATACAACTTGCGGAAATCTTGGACGTTTGCGAAATTATTGGGTTATCGGAATCGAACCGCGTTTGAATGTTCAATATCAAATCGGTTTGGTTCGAAATGAATTGCACACAGGTTTCCGCTATCAATATGAAGACCAAAATCGTCGGCAGGAAAATGGTGATTTGCCAAATTCCCGTGACGGTGTGTTGGTCGAAGATAATGAACGTAAAGCAAATGCTGTGTCAGGATTTATTCAAAACCGTTTTATTTGGAAGGATTTTTCCATTACGCCCGGAGTTAGAATTGAACAGATAAACTACAAACGGACAAATCGTTTGGCAAATAACGGAACGGGAATAACCGGAAAAACTGATTTAACCGAAGTTATTCCGGGAATTGGTGCGGCTTATAATTTGTTTGGAAACACAACTGTTTTTGCCGGAGTTCATAAAGGATTTGCACCGCCCGCAGTTGCCGATATTATTTCAAATAATGGCGGAACGGTTGAATTAAAAGCGGAAAGGTCTTGGAATTATGAAGTCGGAATCAGAACTCAGCCATTAAAAGGAATTAATCTCGAAGGAACATTTTTCCGCAATGATTTTGCAAACCAAATTGTTCCGCAATCGGTCGCAGGTGGAATCGGTTCAACCGTAACGAACGGCGGAGAAACTTTGCAACAAGGACTCGAATTTGTCGGAAGAATTGATTCATTCGGACTTTTCAAAACCAACTACAATTTATATTTTCAAACTGCATACACATTTCTTGAAACCGCAGAGTTTCGCGGAACCAGATTTTCCTCGATTTCAGGTTTTACCGATGTATCTGTGAGCGGAAATCGTCTGCCATACACACCGAAACATCTCGCTACATCATCAATCGGCTATGATTATAAAAATTTCAATGGACTACTTGAAACAAATTACATCAGCGGACAATTTTCCGATGATTTAAATCGAATAAACCCGACAGCCGACGGTCAAGCAGGATATATTCCAAGCCAGATATATTTCAACGCAACGGCAAATTATCGTGTTGAAAAATGGAATTCTACATTTTTTGTAACATCAAAGAATCTTGCTGACCGAACATTTATAGTTGATCGTTCGCGTGGTTTGTTGCCAAGTAGTCCGAGGTTGATTCAGTTTGGATGGAAGTGGCAATTTTCAAAATAGAATATCAGTGGCATTAGATAAGAATAACTTATCATTAATTGGGTTGTTAAACTTTTTCAAAATAATATCTTCAAATACAGGCTGATTTTTAAGCCAATTTTTATCAGAGCATTAAAAAATTAAATAATATTAGGAAGTATCGTAATTATGTATTTTATATTCAATAAATTAAATTTTCTACTAATTTTCGTGTTTTTACTCGCTTCGACAGCTATTGCACAAGTCAATAATGCAAGTTTAAGCGGAAAAGTAACAGATTCAAATGGAGCAGTAGTTTCAGGTGCAATTGTTAAAATCAGAAATGAACTTTCAGGTAAAGAATTTCAAACTCAAACGGATGATGCAGGGAATTTCCGTGTTGAACAAATACCAAAAGGAAATTATAAAATCGTTGTTGAGGCAAATGGTTTTTCAAGCAAGGTTTTAGATATGTCATTGGATGGCATAACAAATAAATCAACAGATTTCACTTTAACAGTCGGTAATATTACGGAATCTGTAACCGTAACTGCAACTCGCACACAGGTTGCCACGATTGACACGGCTGTTCCTGTTTCAGTAATTGACCGCAAAACAATTGAACAAAAAACACTAAATACGATCGGCGATGTATTTCGCAATTTGCCCGGAACCTCAACAACAAACGAAGGAGCATTTCAAGTTCGTCCGGTCATACGAGGTTTAGACAGTAATCGTGTTTTAATTTTAGTTGATGGCGAACGGTTAAATAATGGAAGAACTTCAACCGGACAATCCGGCATCGAAAGCGGACTTGTTGGTATAGAACAAATCGAATCTGTCGAAGTCGTTCGCGGTTCCGGTTCAGTTTTATACGGGACGGATGCACTCGCCGGAACAATAAATATTATTACCAAAGACGCTCCGCAAAACACAGTTGATGGTTTTCGATTCGGCGGAACATTTAATGGTTTATACAGTTCAAATGAAAATGGAAGACGTGGAAATCTGGCTTTGACGGGATCAAGCAAATTCTTCTCTTTCCGAGTTGCACAATCGCTTGAACGATACGGAAATTATTCTACAGGCGATACAAACGGACTTGGTTTTACTCCAGCAGATGGTTTTCCAAACGAAAATGAAGTCGGTAATTCGCAATCGCACGGAAGCAACACACAGATCACAACTCGTTTCTTTTTTAATGATGATAATGATTTACGTTTGAATTATGAAAGAAGACGTGCGGGCAATATCGGTTCGTCGCTTTTGACGCGTGAATTTGGGTTCAATGCCTTTTTTCCATATTCAAACCGGGACAAATTCAACGGGCGTTTTGAAACAAGAAATGTAAATAAATATCTTGTAAAAGTTGGCGGAACATTTTATGTTCAAAATCAAAAAAGAAACTTTACAAATCTACTTTATGTTCCGCCTGCACCACCGTTTTTTCCCGGAATTGATAATTTGAGCGAAACCGTAACCGATACAAACAGTTATGGATTTGACGTTCAAACAAATTGGGTTTTGGGAAGCAAGAACTTTTTGATTGCCGGACTCAGTTTTTTCCGTGATAAAAATGAAGATTCCAGATTATC
>JBGTHN010000134.1:0-2220 GCA_041746235.1 Pyrinomonadaceae bacterium
ACAGCACGTTTTTTGATTCCTGCTTTATTTATTCTTTTTGCCATTTCGTAATTTCCTCCATTTTTGTTTTTGTTTTTGTGTTTAATGCCTTTTGAACGGCAATTTTCATCATCCTCATCGAAAAACACCTCTTTTAACCGACGTGCAATGTCTTTTAACCATCGTGCAATGTCTTTTAACCGTCGTGCTAAGTCTATTAACCGTCGTGCAATGTCTTTTAACCGTCGTGCAATGTCTATTAACCATCGTGCTAAGTCTTTTAACCGTCGTGCAATATCGCTTGCAGAGCGTGCAGTATCGCTTGCAAGTCGTGCAACCTCGCTTGCAAGCCGTGCAATATCGCTTGCAAGCCGTGCAATGTCGCTTGGAAAGCACTTTAAGTCTTTTTTAGATTGTGAAATATCGTTACCACAACCGTAAATAATACCTAAAAATGCCAATCAAGCGTAGAAAACTTCAGACGGAACGCCGTTCATTTCTACGCTTGATTGGCATTTTTTATTAAATTTATTGTTGCGGTTGGACTCTGAGCATATAACTGCAAATCATCACCGGCTGACCAACTCCGATACTTATTCTTTGTCCGATCGGTATTTCTGTATTATTTATCAATGCCGGATTACGTCCTTCGTTGATTATTGAAAAATTCCCAAGACTATCCAAGATCAAAAGCAGATGGCGACGACTTATTTCCGGATCTCCGGCTAAAGAAATATCCACAGGTTTTGATTTTGAACCTCGACCAATAACCACTTCATTTTGATATATAGGAAGAAGATTTTGTCTTACGCCTCCACGCCAGATTTCAAGATAATAAAGTGCTTGCGTTCGTGGGCTTACCGCAGTCATCTCTTCGCCTTCATTTGTTCCTAAAGGTGTAACCTGTGAATGTAGCTGTGTTGGCGGAATATTATTAGTTTGAGGATTAAAATTTGTTTGCGGAATATCTGTAAAATTTGGTGTCTGAAGATTTGTATTTGGTTGCTGATAATTATTGGGATTCGGTTGCTGTTGCGTTGGTCTAGGTGGAATTGGGGTTTTAGCTTGCGGTTTTTTTCTCGCCAAAATTCCGGTTTTATTACTTGAAGGATCATCCCAACTATGTTGAACCCTTATGTCTTCTTTTTCAAGAGTTCCGTCAACTCTTAATTCTACTGCAAATGATTGCGTTTCAAGTTTTTTCTTTCCCGCTATTTCCTTGGCTCTTTCCGCTAATACATGATAAAGACCTTGCTCAAGCCCTCGACGTTTTGCACCTTGCCATTCTTTATCATCATCTTCGCTAAGAAAAATTATGTATTCAGTTGGAATAATGGTCGTGCCTTGCGGCAATGGAACCATTTCATTTTGCATTACTTCTTCCACCGCACGGGCAATTTTGACAATAAATTCCTCCGCTTTACTACGCGGTTTGATCTGAGCATCACGAGCAGCTTCTTCTAAAACCAACTCGGCACTTTCACCATCAATCCAACGTCTTACCTTATCTAAAACGCTCACACTTTTCTCCTATTGGTCTGTTTTAATATATTTTCCATATGCCCAACCACGGTCTGCATCATTCGGATTTACTTTCGGGCTACCATATTCAATTATAATAACTTCATACCAATTATTGTCAGTATTAATATCTTTTTCTTGAATAATTTTTACCTTTGAACCTGTTGTAACCGTTCCAATCGCTTTGTTTCTCGGTGACGGATCGGAACGCAATGGAATATCAATAGATGCAACACCGATTTTTTGAGAGGTAAAGCCACCGAAACTTGGAAAAATTCCACGTCCTAACAAATAATTATAAGTGCCATAGAGGCTTCCTGCAAAAAGCCCTATAAGAATAATAAAGGTCGCAAAAATACGCAACAGTTTTCTTTTTGATTTATTTCGTTTAGGAATTTCAACTTCTTTTGGTTGATTAATCTGTTCAAATGCCGGAGGTCTTGAATTATTCGGTTGTGGAGGGATTGCCGGTGGATAAGGATTCGGTTTTGAAATTTCAACAACTATCGGTTGTTTCGGATTATTTGAAAGAATTTCTTTTAATTTTAATTCTTTGGAAGTATTAAACTGCGGTTTGATCGGAGCATTTGGCGTAAAACCTTTAGCTATTTGGGCTTGCGGAATTGCATTAAGTTTACTGGTTACACGGGTTTGCACATTGGCTTCGTATCTTCCCGCCGATAATCTTAAACCGGATAACTCTTTCCAAAAATCATTAAC
>JBGTHN010000135.1:0-4790 GCA_041746235.1 Pyrinomonadaceae bacterium
GTAACGGTTGAAGGCGAACTGATGTTTGTCGGTTACGGAATTGATGCACCGGAGCAGAATTGGAATGATTATAAAGGCGATGCCGATAAATACAAGGGAAAAATTTTGCTGATGCTGGTAAATGATCCGCCCGCCACCGCAAAAGAACCGAATTTGTTTGGCGGAAAGGCTCTGACATATTACGGGCGTTGGACTTATAAATATGAAGAAGCGGCTCGCAAAGGTGCGGCGGGTGTGATTCTTGTTCATACGGATTCATCGGCGGGTTATGGTTGGAATGTTGTCGAAACATCTTTTGGCGGAACGAAACGCTATGACATTGCCCGAAATGCTGATGATAAAACACCGTATTTGCAGTTAAAGGCTTGGATGAAATATTCGAGCATTATGGAATTTATCAAATTTACGGGGCAAGGTTTGCCGAATTTATTGGAGCAGGCAAAGTCTAGAGATTTTAAACCCGTCGATATGAAAACTCGCATTAAGGTCAATCTCAAAGCCGAATTGGAACGCGTTGATTCAAATAATGTCGTCGGAGTTTGGGAAGGAAGCGATAAGCAATTAAAAGATGAATACGTGATCTACACGGCACATTGGGATCACATCGGCATCGGTAAACCGAATGCGGACGGCGACACAATTTATAACGGTGCGTTAGATAACGCTTCGGGAGTCGCACAGGTTTTGGCGATCGCCGATGCTTTTACGAAATTGCCGAAAAAGGAGCAACCGAAACGCTCGCAGGTTTTTCTTTTCGTAACGGCGGAAGAACAAGGCTTATTAGGTGCGGAATTTTATGCGAACAATTCGATCTTTCCGCTTGATAAAACTGCGGCGAATATAAACATTGACGGCGGGAATTTTTACGGGAAGACAAATGATTTCGGTGCGTTAGGTGCGGAACGATCTTCGCTTGGAAAATTTGTAAATGAAGAATTGGGCAAGCGAAATATGAAATTTTCGCCCGATCTGCGTCCCGAACAAGGTTCGTTTTTCCGTTCCGATCATTTTCCTTTTGCAAAAAAAGGCGTTCCGGCGTTGAGCATCAGAGGTGGAAGCGATTACATCGGCAAACCAAAGGATTTTTCCGAAAAACTTTTTGCCGAATTCAATGCTAAACACTATCATCAACCGTCCGACGAATTCCGCGAAGAATGGGTTTTTGACGGAATGGTGCAAATGCTCGATGTTGTGATGTCCATTGGAATGCGTGCGTCAAATGCCGAGAAATTGCCTAAGTATAATCAAGGCGATGAATTTGCAAATGCTCAACCGAATCGAAAATAGTAAATCTGTGCGTTGATATAATCAAATTTTTCATATTCTTTAGTCTATTTTACAAATTAGGTTTGCTAAAAAACATTGCAAACAGGTCTAAATGCACTGCACTTTGACGAAAATGCGTTGCATATTCACGATAATGCTCTGCATTTTGATGAATATGCAACGCATTATTTGTTCGTTGCAATGCAATACCGTGTCATTGCAATGCAATAGCGTCTCATTGCACTGCATTTTCACGTCATTGCACTGCATTTTCACGTCATTGCAATGCAATATTGCGTCATCGCACTGCAATAGGATGTCGTTGCAATGCATTTTCACCTCATTGCATTGCAATAGTGTGTCGTTGCACTGCAATATTGCATTATCGCAATACAATATCACGTTGTTGCACTGCATTTTTACCTCATTGCAATGCAATATCGTGTCGTTGCACTGCATTTTTACCTCATTGCAATGCAATATCACGTCGTTGCAATGCAATATTGCGTCGTTGCATTGAAATTTTAAGTATATTCGACTATTTTTTGCATTTTGCGATCCGAATCATCCTAAAAATTTAAGAATATTTAACTTAAATTCATTGATTTTCACGAATTTATCTTTAAGATTCGTGTTATCACTGCCATTTGTGGCAAAATCTTTGTTTGGAATAAACGATTATGAACACATTTTATATAACAACACCGATCTATTACGCGAATTCGCTTCCGCATCTTGGGCATCTATACACGACGACGGTTTCGGATGTGGTTCAGCGTTACAAAAAACAGCGTGGTTTTGAAACATATTTTTTGACGGGAACAGACGAACACGGCATTAATATTCAGCGTGCGGCGGAAGAAAATAAGCGTTCGCCGAAAGAGCAGGTTGATTATGTGGCGGGCGAACTCAAGAAAATGTTTGCCGATTTTGGTTTGAATACCGAAAACGGCGGTTACGACATTTTTATGCGGACGACGAATGAATTTCATTATGAAGCCGTGCAGAAATTTTGGAAACAGATCGCTGAGAACAAAACGCCGAAAGGGAATTCGACGATCTATAAAGATTTTTACAAAGCCTGGTTTTGTGCTCCGTGTGCGGAATTTAAAACTGAAACCGAATATGAAATTCGGGATGGTGAAGAGATTCCTCGTTGCTTGATTCACGAAAAACCGCTTGATCGTGTGGAAGAAGAAAGTTATTTTTTCAGACTTTCGGATTATGAAGAAATTTTGTTGGAAAAGATCGAAAACACAAAATTAGTTCGTCCCGAATCGCGTCGCAATGAAATTGTTTCGTTTATCAAAGGCGGTTTGCAAGACCTTTCGATCTCGCGTGATAAGAAAAATGTGAGTTGGGGCGTTCCCGTTCCCGGCGACGAAAATCACATAATGTATGTTTGGATCGATGCACTTTCAAATTACATAACCGCGATCGGTTACGGCAACGAACAACAGGCAAATATCGGTTTTGAAAAGTTTTGGCAAAATGCCCACCATTTTGTCGGCAAAGACATTTTGCGTTTTCACACGGTTTACTGGTTTTCGTTTTTGATGGCGGCAGGAATTGAACTTCCGCAGACGGTTTATGCACACGGAATGTGGCTTGATGGCGATGGTCGCAAGATGGGAAAAACGCTTGGAAATGTTATTGAACCGAATATATTGAAGGAAAATTTTCAAGTTGATGCACTGCGATATTATCTTTTGCGGGAAATGGTTTTCGGGCAAGACGGAAAATTCAGTTACGAAAATTTGATCGAGCGTGCCAACGCAGATCTGGCAAAAGGTTTGGGAAATCTTTCGTCGCGGACGCTTTCGATGATTACAAAATATCGTGATAATAAAATTCCCGTTGGAACGATTCACGAAGAAAATTTTATTTACGCAAAACGTGCAAATGTCAGCCCGGATGAACAGGAATTGGTTTCGATTCTGGAATTAGCGAGAGATGAATTTTTGCGGAAGTTTGATGAATATGATTTTAGTTCGGCTTTGGAAATACTTTGGAAAGTTATCCAACGAATTGACAAAATGATCACCGAATCTGCTCCCTGGAATCTTGTAAAAGATGAAAACCAACAAGAAACTCTCAACGCAGTATTGTATCGTGCGACAGAAACTTTGCGTTGGTTGTGTGTTTTGCTTTATCCGATTATGCCCGAATCGTCGAAAGCGATTTATTCGCAAATCGGTTTGAGCGAAGATATTTCTACATTAGATCCCGCCGATTTGAAATGGGGCGAATTAAAAACTGGAATCGAGATCGGCGAAACGGAAGGAGTTTTCCCGCGTCTTGATGCCACAAAAATTATGAAAGCAATTGAAGAGAAAAAAGCCTTAGAAGAAGAGCAAAAGGCTGAGGCTGAAAATAATTACATAAACATTGATGATTTTATCAAAGTCGAATTAAAAGTCGGCGAAGTTTTGGAATGCGAAGCTGTTCCAAAGTCCGACAAACTTTTAAAATGCAAAGTTGATCTTGGCGAAGAAAATCCACGCCAGATTCTAGCAGGAATGGCGGAATATTATTCGCCCGAAGAAATGGTCGGCAAAAAAATCGTCGTCGTCGCAAATCTAAAACCACGCAAAATGATGGGAATGGAATCAAACGGAATGATTTGTGCCGCTTCGGTTGGCGATGGCGACAAACCCGTGCTTGCAACGGTTTTGGAAGATACGCCGAATGGGGCGAGATTGAGGTAAATGCAATTCGATTGGGACACAGAAAAAGCGGAATCAAATTTAAAGAAATAAATTCTTCTTAAAAAAGCATAAATTTATTATTTACTAAAAATTTAATTTATCTTGAGATAATAACCCTTTTCATATAAAATCCCTTTCATAAACAGATGAAACAAAAAACTAAACGATTTTCATTAGTTCTAATAAAACCTTCGCATTATGATGACGATGGTTATGTTATTCAATGGTTTCGTTCGGCAATTCCTTCAAATTCGCTGGCATGTTTATATGGCTTAGCTTTGGAATGTGCTGAAGATAAAATTTTGGGCGAAAATATCGAACTCGAAATTCACGCTTTTGATGAAACAAACACAAATATAAAGACAAAAAACATAATTTCTTTGATCGAAAATGCGGATTTTGGAATGGTTATGCTTGTCGGTGTTCAGTCAAATCAATTTCCGCGTGCGTTAGATATTGCAAAACCTTTGCGTGATAAAAATATAATGGTCGCAATCGGTGGTTTTCATGTCTCTGGAACAATGGCAATGCTCAAGGAAAAAGATGCACAGGTTCAAAAAGCACTTGATCTTGGGGTTACACTTTTTGCAGGTGAGGCGGAAGGACGTTTAGGACAGGTTTTGATCGATGCTTTTAAAGATGAACTGAAACCTATCTACAATTTTATGGATGACCTGCCAAATATGGAAGGTACTGCAACTCCGATTTTACCAGCCGAAAGAGTTTACCGCACCGCCGGAGCAAACACGAGTTTTGATGCCGGACGAGGTTGTCCGTTTTCCTGCTCATTCTGCACGATCATTAATGTTCAAGGAA
>JBGTHN010000136.1:0-3268 GCA_041746235.1 Pyrinomonadaceae bacterium
AAAGATAAAGAAAGAGGATATGTAAAAATTGCCGATTTTATGGTCGAATTTGAAAACAAAAGAGACAATATGAAAACCGAACCGCAACTTGGGACAATCGGCAAAAACAGCGACGGTGATTTTGTTTTTGTGCGAAATGATAAGACGGTTTTGAAGAATCCAAGATAATTATTTATGTTATAGTTGAAGAAAAAAATATGCGTGGAGAACCTACTCAAAAAGTGTCCGACCTAACCGAAGAAGGATTTAAGAAACTCCTTGAGCGGCTTGATGCAGATGAAATGCAAGCGGCGGAGAAGTATGAACAACTGCGTCTGAAATTGATAAAATGTTTTGATTGGAAAGGAACTATCAATACTCCTTCGGATGAGTTGGCGGATATTACACTTGACCGTGTGGCAAGAAAGTTGTTGGGAGGCGAAGAGATCGAAAATATTGATGCCTATGCTTGTCAGGTTACGCGGTTTGTTTGGTTGGAGCAAACGAGGAAAAACAAGGAAAATGCAACAGATGACAGCGAAATGCCGGAACAGATCGTTGAACCGGAAATTCCCGAAGACCCGGACGCACGGCTTGAATGTTTGCGGAAGTGTTTGAAGGAAGTTGCCAATACCGACGAAGAACGGCAGATGATTATCGGTTATTACGATACCGAAGCAGGCGATAAGATCAAAGATGTTCGCAAAAATCTGGCTGATAAATTGGGCATTACGATGAATTATTTGAAACAAAAGGCTCTGCGTTTGCGGAACAAACTTGAAATCTGCATCAATGATTGTGTGCGGGAAATGGCGGTTTAGTAGAAGTTTTGGCAGAAGCGGTATTGGTAAGCACTAACAACTGCCCAAGTGTAACCGAATTGGTGTTTTTTGACACTAATAATTGGGGACAGTAGTTTTATTATTTATGACAAATTCAATCAATCAAGAAGAGTTAAAAAGTTTTCTATTCTATGAGCTAAGCGACGATGAACGCCAAACCGTAGAAGAGCAGTTTTTTGAAGACGAAAATTTATTTTACGATTTGATGGAACTGGAAAATGAATTGGTGGACGGCTATGTTCAAAAGACTTTATCAGATGTTGATACCAAGCGTTTTGAAAACAGTTTGAAAATGTCCGTCGAACGACGCGAAAAGGTCGCCAACGCTCAAGCCTTGAACACATTTATCACAGAAGAAAATGAGGCTTTAGCTGCAACCGTCTATGATCTTGAAACCGTAGAAGAAACGCCGACATTTTGGGACAAGATCACCGCATTTTTTACACTTCAAATGCCTATGATGCAGTATGCAACTGCACTTATAATTTTAGCATTGGTCGGTGGCATCAGTTATATGGCTTATGACCGCATACGTTTAAATAACGAAATGGCGGAGATTAAAAAACAACAGGAAGAACAAGAACGCATTAGACAAAGAGAAGAAGAATTAAAACGTCTGGAAGAACAACGTCGGCAAAATGAACAACGCCAGCAAGAATTGCAAAATCAAACACCGGAAACAAATTTAAATGCGGATATTCCGAACAATAAAAATGATGAATTAGATAAATTAAAAGAAGAACAGCAAACAATTGAAGAAAAACAAAAACAATTAAAAGACGAAAACCTAAAAAACGACAAAACCATTCCACCAGTGCAGAAAAAACAACTTCCGCAACCGCCCAAACCGACGATTGCCAGCATTACACTTTTGCCAACATTGGGAAGCAAAGGTGGCGGCAAGATCGAGGAAGTTGAAAATGCTTCGACGGTTGTGGCTACTTTGCAAATTCCCGAAGATGTCAAATCCGAATCTTTCACGGTTTCGCTCAACGGCAGAGCCATCCAATCCAACACTAAACCGAAAGGTAATTCGATCACCGTTAGCATCAACACTAAAAATCTCAAGCCGGGAGTTGAAAACAATATTACCATCACCGGCAATGACGGCAGACGCGGAGAGTATATATTCAAATTGAAAAATTAAAAGTCGGGAAATATTAAGATTTATAACAGACTTGGTTAACAAAACAAAGTAATACCAAAACCAAATAGATAGGTTAGTAATAATTTGTTATTTTCTTTAGTCCGTTTGCGGACGTTAGATTTTAGCTACTGGCGTGAGCCTGTTTACAGTCGGCAGATTCTTTATATCGCCTGTAAACAGGCTTTATTTCGTTTCCGACAACTATTCTACAGGCTCACGCCAGTAGCTTAACTATTTCATCCGCAAGCGGATTAAGAAACATTATGAAAACAACATTTGTTTCATTTAACACACCAATCTAAATGGTTTTGGCATAATTTGGTTTTGGTTTTAACGTGAGTTGGAGATAAAAGTTATTGAATAAAAAGGTTTAACTTAATTTTTAGCTATTCTTTGAGAACTTTGCGGAAACCTTTGCGTTCTCTGCGGTTAATTTCCTACTTTTTCTATCGTAAAGGTCGCTAAGTTAAAGACGCAAAGAAACTTAAAGGTGAGAATAACAACAGTTTAGATTCTTTTCTTATTTCGATCTCACGTTGGTATTAGAGTCCATTCTAAATAGTCAAGCAATGAAGTTAGCCCGGTTTTTTTATTTTGTGACAATTCTTTTTCATCTTCGGAAAAAGAATATTCTATATCAGACAATATGTTTACCTGATTAAAGTCTTCAAGAGCTTTATCATTTCTGCCTAGTTTAAAAAATAATTTAGCTCTTTCATTGTAGAGATTTTTATTGTTTGGGGAAAGTCTTATAGCTTCTGTAATATCTACGATTGCCAGTTCCGAATTTCCTTTTTTTGCCAATGCTTTTGCTCTTTGAAAATAATTCCAACTATATTCAGGATTTATTTTAATGGCTTCAGTAAAATCTTTGATGGCAGATTCAAAATCACCTTTTTGATAATATAAATTACCCGAATTCATATATCCCCAAATAAAATGAGGATTTACTCGGTAAATATGAATATAGTATTTAAAAGCCTTGTCGGAATCACCTGTCGAAGCATAAATATCTCCTAAAATTAAAGCGGCTTCAATATTATTTTGATTGATACTAAGTGCTTTTAATAAAGATTTTTCGGCTTCTTCCGTCCAAAGTTTCAAACGATAAATTATTCCATTAATCAAATATGCAAAATCATTTTTGGGATTAAGTTTTAAGGCTTCTTTACTATCTACCAGAGCGTTTTCATATTTTCTGACCATCAAATAAGCCATTGCTCTTCGTGAATAAAACAAATCGGATGTTACTTCTTGAGTAATTATTTTATCGTAAAAATCAATGGCGGCTTCAAATTCT
>JBGTHN010000137.1:0-2221 GCA_041746235.1 Pyrinomonadaceae bacterium
GATACGACAACGGACAATAAAATGTATGTGATCGTAATGGTCATTGTTATTCCAGCCAGAAAAGTGATCAAAGTTGTAACTCCAAAAGCCAGAATCAAACCTAAAATCCCGCCAAGAATACAAAGCGATGCAGATTCGATCAAAAATTGAAGCATAATTTGTTTGCGTGTCGCTCCGAGTGCTTTTCGCAAACCGACTTCAAACGTGCGTTCGGTTACGGAAACGAGCATAATGTTCATTACGACGATTCCGCCAACAATCAAAGTAATTAAAGTTATTGGAATTACAACTGCGGCGATCGCTCCGGTAAATTGGTCAATCTGGTTTCCCAAATCTGCTGTATTTACAACGCCAAATGTATCTTCGTCGCTTCCGATAAGTTTGCGTCTGTTTCGCAGACTTGTTCGTGCGTCATCAATTGCCAGCGACAGATTTTCTTGTTTTATTGATTTGCCGTGAACTTGAATTCCGCCATCACCACCGAAAAATTGAAAGTGAAGCGTGATCGGAATATAAATTTGTCGGTCTAAAGCCTGACCAAACATCGTTCCCTTTTTTTCCTCGACACCGATCACTTTTAATGGCACACCGCGTATCTTTAAGGTTTTATCGATCGGGTCTTGATTCGGGAAAAACTTTTCCATAATGTCATAACCGATAACGATCACTTTTGCCGAACGGTCTACTTCATTGCGATTGATAAAACGTCCGAACACCATCGTTTTATCTTCGATTATTTCCATATTGTCCGTAACACCGCGAACCTGAACCGCCGGCATTTCGATTCCGTCCTGACTTATGTCTATGCCGTCGTTATCCTGAGCACCAACCTCAGAACAACTCGCACATCTGTCTCTTAAATATTCATATTCCGCCCATGTTACGTCTTTGTTGAGTTTGTTTCTTTTTTCAAAATCTTCATCGCTCATTTCTCCCGAATGTGCCATTCGATTTATCATAAAATGGTTTGCACCGAGAACTTTTGAAACCTGAGTTGTAACATAGGAATTCAAACCGCTGATCGAAGCACCGACAACAACGACCGATGCGACACCGATAATTACACCAAGCAGTGTCAGAAAAGCACGAAGTTTGTGTTCGGAAATTGATTTTAACGCTATCCAAAAAGCATCGGAATAAAATGTATAAAGATGTCGCATAAAAAATAAATTTAATGTTCGGTAAAAAATCTTGATATGAATAAATAGCAAATTGTAATCAGAACTTTCTACGATAAGTATTGCGGGAATGTTCGATAAAATATTTAGGATAGAATTCTTGACGGGCAAAATTAAACTTACATTTTGTCAAATACTTATGATTATTGGATCAAATAAATAGACATCTTTCCTAAATAAGCAACCAAGAATTTTTAACGCAAAGACGCAAGGATGCAAAGTCGCAAAGGTTTTTATGTTTTTATGTTTTTATGCCAATAAACTCTTTTGATTTTATTAAAAATCTGACCGCCAAGAATAACCAAAATAAATCTTTGCGTCTTTGCCGCTTGGCGACTTTGCGTTAAAAATCTTTATGTTCAATCTTTTCAAAGTTTTATATTAGAAAGATGTCTAATGTTGTATAATGGCAATTTCAATTCAAAGGAATAATTGTTTATGGAAATAGGCAAAAAGATCGGACGATATGAGATTCGCCAAAAGATCGGCGAGGGCGGAATGGGCGAAGTCTTTCTCGCTTATGACGAACAACTCGCCAGAGATGTCGTTTTAAAGGTTTTGCTCCCGAAATTTTTAGAAGACATAAACCTTGTCCGAAGATTTAAGCTCGAAGCAAAAGCTGTTTCTGCTCTGAATCATCCGAATATCATCACCATCTATGAAGTCTTTGAATCAGAAGACCTGTTTTTTATCGTATATGAATACATAAAAGGCACGACCTTACGTGAGAAAATTAACAGAAACCAATTGACGATAAATGATTCGATAAAAATTATTGAACAGGTCGCAAATGGTTTGGATGCGGCACACAAGGCGGGAATTATTCATCGTGACATCAAGCCCGAAAATATAATGATTCGGGACGATAGTTATGTGAAAATTCTGGATTTTGGTCTGGCGAAAAAGAGCGTTTTTGAAGCCGACAGCGAAAGCAAAACTGCACATCTCGTTAAAACCAAAGAAGGAATGATTATGGGAAGCGTCCAATATATGTCGCCTGAACAGGCTCGCGGCGAAAAGATGGACGAACGGACAGACATCTG
>JBGTHN010000138.1:0-3641 GCA_041746235.1 Pyrinomonadaceae bacterium
AAGTTCCGCCGTGTTCCTGAAAAGTTCCGCGGTGTTCTTGAAAAGTTCCGCCGCGTTCCTGAAAAATTTCGCCATATTCCTCAAAAATATATCCGTGTGGAAAAAAATATTATTAGCTCTGACGGAAAAATTATCAGGTCTGCCGGAAAATATATCGGGATGGCAAAAAAATATATAAAATATGACATCAAGATAAGTCCGCCAGCTGACGAAAAAGTGTTAGCTACGGGTGAAGCGACAGCGTAACCCGTAGAATTTTTGCATTAGCATTAAAGTCTGCAACGCAGACGAGATAATTTATCCCGCCCGTTTCACAGGCTTTGCGGTCGCTATTTAATATTCTACAGGTTGGCACCTGTAGCTATTACTATTGCGGTCTGCTTCCGCAGACCAACATCGAAAGTGATTCAAATTTACGCAACTCTACCGCCACATTCACGAAAAGTTCCGCTATATTCCCGAAAAATATATTCGTAGTGATAAAAATATTATGAGTGGTGAAAGAAATAATATTGATCTTGACGAAAAAGTTATCCGCAACTCAGACTATTTTACGACCAAGCACGATAATCTCTCCAAGAGGTAAAAAAATGCTGACAGATTATTTTACAAATATTTCTTCTTTGTTTAATTTAGAATCAAAATGAGTATCCGCTGGAATTGTTTTGTTTTTTTCTAAATACTTTCTATTCATTTCGAGATTTTTCTCATTCAAAAAATCATCTATATCTTTGAGTGTCTTCCAACCTACTCCGTAATCAACCATTGCTGTTCGCATAATAGGCACGCTACTTATCTCGACTTCGGTTGTAACTTCGGTAAGTTTCGTCAATTTGTAAGTTATTTTATTTCCAAGATTATGCCAGTTTATGCCAAGTTTTGCTTTTATTATTCCTTGTTCATAATTGGCTTCTTTAAGTTTTCCTTTTCGTATAACTGATATTGATTCCTTACACCATTCAAATGATTTTTCATAATTCGTGAACAGAATTATTTTTCTTTTTGGACGAACTTGATATGCTCCTTCATCATCTTTAGAAGCTACTTTTCTAACTCTATAATCATTATAAAAAAGCATCACCAAACCAAATATCGAACCAACTACAAAATCACCGGCAAAGCTGCCGGTTAATTTTCCAAAAAGAAGATACAAAAAGGCATAGAGAATACCAATTTTGAAAGGAATATATATGTATCGGCTTATTTTCATTATTATTTATTTTCGTAACTGCTCAAGTATAACTTCCCATCGTAATCATTTATTCCTAGGTTAGATCGTATTTCATTTTACCAACCACCCCAAACTTCTTCATCTTCGGCAGGAATATAATGAAGAAGAGGTTTATCAACACCTTTAGCTTTGGCTTTTTCGTTGGCTTCTTTAATAGTTCTGCCTGTTGCAATCAACTCGCCGTCTTTGAGAGCAATGTGCATTCCCCGATAATTTTTACTATTTTCTTTTACCCAAATAGTGTTTGGGCTAACATAACCTTTTTTCTTTGGCTTATTTTTTTTCTCCTGATCAAGCAAGAGTTTCATTAATTCACTTCTTTCTTCATCAGTTAAATTCTCTGTTTTTTCGATTATTTCATCAATAACTGTTGTTGGCATTTTTTTTACCTCCGTTGAACATTGCTTCGACATCTTTTAAGTCCGTAGTTATTTTAGCTTTCGGCAAACTATTTAGGAAGTCTTTTCCGTAGCCTTTGGTGCGAAGACGCGAATCTAAAAGAGCGATCACACCTTTGTCGGAATTGCTTCGGATGAGTCTGCCGATTCCCTGTTTTAAGGTGATGACCGCATTTGGAACGCTGTATTCAAAGAATGATTTTCCGCCGTTTTCGTCAATGTATTTTGTGCGAGCGGCAACGACGGGATCGGATGGCACGGCGAAGGGTAATTTATCAATAATTACGCAAGAGAGTTTTTCGCCTTGCACGTCAACGCCCTGCCAGAATGATGATGTGGCGAAAAGGACTGCGTTATCGGTTTCGCGGAATTTTTCTAAGATTCCCGCTTTTGACATTGAACCTTGCACAAAACACGGGAAATTTACCCGTGATGAAACGAGTTCGTAAAGTGCGTTCATTGAATAGAAACTTGTTGCAAGCACGAACGCACGACCGTCGGTGATATTTAGAAGTTTTATGATTTCGCCGGCAGCCATTTGTGAGAATTCGGGCGAACGCGGTTCGGGCATTGTTTTTGGTAAATAAATGATCGCTTGTTTTTGATAGTCGAAAGAACTCGGTGCAAGCAATGAATCTGTTGTTGCGTCGGTCAATCCTAAACGGTTTTTGATAAAATTAAATTTTCCGTTGGTTGAAAGCGTGGCGGAAGTCAAGATACAAGTTTCGACCTTTTCAAAAAGTTTTTCCTGTAAAAGATTGGAAACATCTATCGGCGATGCACGAAGAAAAACTCCGCGTCCGCGACGTTCAATCCAATAAACGTAATTTTGCTCGGTTTGTGTAACGATAAAATCCAAATCGAATCTTGTCTGCCGTATTCGACGAACAAGACTTTCCGCTTCGGGAATTTTTTCTTCATAAACGGCGACGGCAGTTTCAAGTCGTTTGAGCGAATCGTCCAATAAAAAATATGCCTCGCCAAGTGGTGTCGGTTCAAGATCATCATCTCTTGTTTTTCGCACGAAGGAATTATCGGCAAGCGGAAATCTTCCCTCTTTTCCACGACCTTCATTGAATCTTGCCCAAAATTGGTCGGCAAATCCGATGATCTTTGCAACGGTTTTTGTCATTTCCCGCAGAATGACGGCATCTGTGATCGGTAAACTGTCGGCATCGCGTCCGAGTTCTTCCAATTGAAAACTCGAAATTTGAAAACCGAAATAATCGGCAGCAATGTCTTCGATAAGATGTGCTTCATCAAAAATCACTGCACCGTAATCGGGCAAAACTCTGCCGTATTCGTTTCCTCTGATATTTAAATCGGCAAAAAATAAATGATGATTGACGATAACAATGTCGGCATCTTCGGCACGTTCACGCATACGTGTGATATAACACGGTTCAAAATCAGGACATTTTTGACCGAGACAAGTTTCGCTCTTGGCGTTGATGCGTGACCAAAACGGTAGATTTTCGGGTAAGTTGATAAGTTCGGAACGATCACCTGTTTCGGATTCGCGTGACCAATGACGTATCTCATTAAAATAATCCATTTCGTCTAAGCCGTCTAAGATCGGTTGATTTTCAGCTTTTTTGATCTTGTATAAACAAGCATAATTTGAACGTCCTTTCATATATGAAGCTGAAAATTTCTTAGGCATAACTTTTTGCAAAAACGGAATATCTTTTTCCATTAATTGTTCCTGCAAATTTTTTGTTCCCGTCGAAATGATCACACGTTTTTTAGTCGCAAGTGCCATTGCAATTGCCGGAACTAGATAGGCGAGAGTTTTTCCTGTTCCCGTTCCTGCTTCAACTATGAGATGTTTTTTCTCTTCAAATGCCCGAAGAACTGCCGCTGCCATTTTTACTTGTCCTTCCCGAAACTCATAGTTATTATGATGTTTCGCTAAGAGTCCTTCTTTACCGAATATTTTTTCCACTTCGTTTTTTGTTTTCCTAAAATGAGTTTTTTTTTAAGAATCTTGTTAATAAAATTGACCTTATGTA
>JBGTHN010000139.1:0-7172 GCA_041746235.1 Pyrinomonadaceae bacterium
TTTTGCTGATCGTTTTTGCCAAGAATCCTTTGCTTGATTCGATCGCTTTTCCAATCGGTTTGGGAATTGCGATCTACGGCGTTTTTTATTTTATCGTCCACGACCTTTTTACACATCGCAGATTTTTGCCGTTCGGTTCAAACAATAAAATTTTGCTGACAATTCGTGCCGCACATCAAAAGCATCATCAAACTGCTGATAAACAAGGCATTGAACCTTACGGACTTTTTGTTTTTAATTTTAATAAGTTTTGGCGAAAAGTTACGGGGAAAGAAAGAGTTTCTGTTGATGAAATCAATGAAACTACGCACAGAATTTGACCAGATTTAGGAATTGAAAATAAAAAGTCTTTCCCTAAACCTCTTTTCTATTTGTTAATTTCCTCTGTGAAAACATACGTTTGTTTGTGTTAATCTGTGGATTCGTTTTTATTTCCTTTTTGTCTGGAAAAAACTTTTTATGTCGGAAATTCTTGCAAAAGTCATACGTGGTGAAACTCTTGAATCGGTGCATCGTGGGACGCTTATTATTATTGAAGGCAACGGCAAAAAAGTTGCTGAGATCGGTGATTCATCGGTCATAACTTTTTGGCGTTCGGCGGCAAAGGCTTTACAGGCAATTCCGTTTATTATGAGCGGTGCGGCGAATGAATTCGGTTATACCGAAAAGGAAATCGCACTCGCTTGTGCATCGCATTCGGGCGAAACATTTCATAGCGAACTTGTATTGCAAATGCTGAAAAAGGCAGGTTTGGATGAAGCCGATCTGCGGTGCGGTTCGCATCTTCCATTTCACGAAGAATCTGCTCATACGCTTATCAGATCGGGCGAAGAAGCAAATCAACTGCACAATAATTGTTCGGGAAAACACGCCGCAATGCTTGCTTTTGCAAAACATATCGGAGCGGATTTAGACACATATTTATTGGAAGAAAATCCTGTTCAAAAAGCAATTTTGGAAACTGTCTCGCTTTTTACAGAAATTCCGCAAGATGAAATAAAGATCGGAATTGACGGATGTTCTGCACCAAATTTTGCAATTCCACTACATTCGATGGCTTTGGCTTATGCGAAGCTGATAAATCCAAGAGAATATTTTGAAGGCGAAAATTCGCGAAATGAAGAGAATGAGAATTTATCCACAGATGGACACGGATTAACACAGATTAATTCTGAGATTAGTTTAGTCGAGGCTTGTGAAAGAATTGTTGCAGCGAAGATGGAATATCCTGAAATGGTCGGCGGAAGTTTTCGGCTTGATACGAAAATTATGCAGGCGTTAAAAGGAAAGATAGTTTGTAAAGTTGGAGCGGAAGGCGTTTGGTCGGCGGGCGTTTTGCCGTGTGAAAAATGGAAAAACGGTTTGTCTATCGCTTTGAAAATTGAAGACGGTGATGATGGTCGAGCGAGACCTGTCGTAGCGGTCGAATTATTAAGACAACTTGGAATTTTAGATGAAGAAGCAAACGAAAAACTATTGGAATTTTCGCCGATAATTTTGAAAAACAGACGCGAAATGGTAGTTGGCAAAGTTTTGGCTGACTTTCAAATTTAATTGGTCGGAACGCAGGCATCTTGCCTGCAATGAGTGCGATAGCACGAAAACAGACTTAATGAACCTTAAAGGTAAATTGAAAATCTAAATATTATAAACCGAACGCTTTGGCGTTCGTTGCAAGCGGGACGCTTCTCGTTCCGACCACAAAATTTTATGGCACAGACACAAGAACAAAACGAACCGCCGAAGTTGCGGACAGATGAGAACGGCGAAATTGATAATAATTCGCTGGCTGATCTGCTTGAATTCTTTTTGAATTTTGACCAAAGAGTCGCACTCGTTCGGCTTCCGCAGGTCGAAGAACTTTTTCAATGGAAACAAACCGAAGACACGGCAAACAGCATTGCGACTTATCCTTTTGAAAATGCCGAAGCACGATTTGCCATCGGAACTTTTCAAGCAGTTGCGGAAAATGCTTCGGAAGAAAAATTGCGACGTTGGATTACGGATATTCTGCAAGCTCTCGGTGATGCAAAACAGACAAATGAAGACATTGCGAAAAGTTATAATTTAGAACAAGGTCAATCTCATATTGAACAAGCGAACAAAATTCCTTCTAAAATGGAGCAGAAAATTTATCTGACAAGTTGTTGGATAGAATCACTCTGCACAGCAGAAGTTCGTTTTCTCGGTTGGGTTTATCAGGAACTTTACGGAAAACCTTTTGAGCCGATTACTGAGGAAGTTTAATGCGGACATTACTGACCGCACTTTTTTTTAATTTATAAACGCAATTTTCATAAAAACTCGCAGGCAAGGATGCCTGCGTTCCCGACTTGTGGACGAGTATGACCACACTCCAATTTTTAGTTAAAAGTTTGACATTGTTTCAGATCGCCGGATTTGAATCCGCGTGTGAACCACATAACACGTTGTTGAGCCGAGCCGTGTGTGAAGGATTCGGGAACGACATAACCTTGTGTGCGTCTTTGAATCATATCATCGCCGACGGATTGTGCGGCACGGATGGCTTCTTCGGCATCGCCCGCTTCGACTAAACCTTTTCTATCAGCATCGGCTGCCCAGATTCCGGCAAAACAATCGGCTTGAAGTTCGAGGCGAACCGAAAGATCATTAGTATTTCCGGCTCTTTGAACTTTATCCATTGTGCCGAGAAGGTTTTGGACGTGATGCCCGACTTCGTGAGCGATAACGTAGGCTTGAGCAAAATCGCCGGGTGCTTTGAATTCGCGTTTCAGTTCATCGAAAAATGCAAAATCGAGATAGAGTTTTTCGTCGCCCGGACAATAAAACGGTCCCATCGAAGCACTCGCACTTCCGCACGCAGAATTAACTTGATTTGAAAAAAGGACAAGTTTCGGTTCGCGGTATCGTTCGCCGTATTTTTTGAAAATACCGTTCCAAGTGTCTTCTGTGCTTCCTAAAACAACCTTTGCAAATTCACCGTTATCATCGGTTTTACCGCTTGTTTGCGGTTTTTGTTGTTGAGGTTGTTCTTGTGTTTGTTGTGGCAAATTATTCAATAATTTTTGCGGATCGCCACCACATAAAAGAACGACAATAACTATAACCAACATACCGATTCCGCCACCGCCGATGGCAATTCCTTTGCCGCTCATTCCGCGTCTGTCTTCTACGTTCGTGCTTCGCCGCTGATCTCTCCAACGCATATAAGTTTTTTCCTCTACTCAAATTGATTTATGATAAGTGAACAGATTTTAACATTTTGTCGAAATATACAAAAACTATTTTCAAATATTATGAATTTAAATGAATGGAAAGAAAACGGAGATTATTTTGAATTTGAAGGAAACAACATTTTTTATCGCACCGAAAATAACGAAAAGCCGACGTTACTCTGTCTGCACGGATTTCCGACGGCTTCATTCGATTATCATAAAATTTGGGATCAATTAACCGAAAGATTTTCGCTTGTTGCCTTTGATATGATCGGTTACGGATTTTCTGATAAACCAAAAGATTTTGATTACACGACATTTGCTCAAGTTGATATTTTGCAAGGTTTGATTGAACATCTTGAAATCAAAAAACTTCATATTCTCGCTCACGATTATGGAAATACGATCACGCAGGAATTGCTCGCACGCGTTGAAGAAAAGCGTCTGGAGTTTGAGATTGAAACGATTTGTTTTATGAACGGAGCATTATTTCCCGAAACTCATCGTCCGATACTTGCACAGAAAATTTTAATTTCGCCGATCGGTTTTCTTTTCGGAAAATTGATTCCCGATTCAAAGTTTCGACAATCTCTAGCATCGGTCTTTGGCGAAAACACACAACCGACACCTCAGGAACTCACTGATTTTATGAAACTTTTTCAATATAATGGTGGACGCAATATTTCACACAAATTGATTCAATATATGCGTGAACGCGAAAAATATCGAAGCCGTTGGGTTGGTGCTTTGGAACGTATGAAACAGCCTTTCAGATTCATAAACGGTTTAGATGACAAGGTTTCGGGGCGACATTTGGTCAAAAGATTTCGTGAAGTTCTGCCTCATCAAACCGATATAGTCGAACTCAAAAGCATCGGACATTTCCCACATTTTGAAATTCCTGAAGTTCTATTAAAACACTTTTTAGAGTTTCATCAATAGCATTGAAGTTCCAAGATAAATGCCTAGATTTCTATTGAAAACCCTTTTTTAACAGCATAATGTCTTATATTACCTTGAATATCAGCAGTTTAAACTTCGTTAAATTGTGGATTTTATTGAGTTTAGAGAAATAAAATCTTGACATAACAAAGCAAAAAAAACTATTATCTATAAATCGCATTAAGGTTTTTTGTCTCAAACATTTTTAAAATAAGGAAAGGACTATGATAAAAATTGACATCGTAAATCAAGTAGCAGACAAAACAGGTGTGCCGAAGCAGAAAGCAGAACAGGTTGTTGATGCACTTTTTGACGCAATGAAGGATGCACTCGCCAAAGGTAAGCGAATCGAACTCAGAGGATTCGGAGTTTTTGTTGTCAAACCACGTAAACGCGGCATCGGACGCAATCCACGCACAGGTGAAGAAGTTCCTATTCCGGCGGGGAAAACGATTCGATTCAAACCCGGTAAAGAACTGCAAGCAAAGGCAATTAAGTAAATTCACGGCGAATCTATTATTCGTCCGTTCATAAAAGCAAATCGTAAATCGCAAAATGTTGCAATATAAAGAATTTTGCGGTTTGCGATTTTTTAATTTGTTCAAATAGATGTCAGATTTTAATTCTTTTTCCGAAACAAATTTTGAAAATAGACAGGCGATGCGTCCGACTCGTCGAACGTGGATCAAGCATTTACTTTTACTTTTTATAACTTTCGTAACCTGCACGATCGCCGGAACTATTTACCCATTCGGACCGATTCCTCTTTTTCCCGAAATTGATCCAGCCAATGTTCCCGAAACAATTCAACTATTAAAATCTCTGCCGTTTCATTATTTTCAACTCATCGGAAAAGCCTTGACTTTTGAATATTTAAACTATGGTTTGAGTTTTTCTCTTTCGGTTTTGTTTATCCTCATCTCGCACGAAATGGGGCATTATATTGCGTGCAGAATTTATAAAGTTGATGCAACTTTGCCTTATTTTATACCTACTCCGCCGATGATCGGTCCTGCCGGAACGCTCGGTGCATTTATTAAAATAGTTTCGCCGATGCCTTCACGAAAAGCGGTTTTTGATATTGGTGTCGCCGGTCCGATCGCCGGTTTTATTGCTCTAATTCCGATTGCGATCATTGCTTTTTTAACGATGCAACAGGTTCCGAATGAACCTTTGGTCTTGCAACCAGGCGATCTGTATTTTTCCGATCCGCTTTTTATGAAGTTACTGGCAATAATTTTCGGATTGGATTTGTCATATCTCAAGCCAAACGGTTTTTATTTTGCGACTTGGCTCGGACTTCTTGTAACGGCTTTAAACCTAATTCCTTCGGGACAACTCGATGGTGGACACGCAATTTTTGCAGTTCTCGGCGAAAAGGTTCATTTATGGACGGGACGAATCGCTTTTGTCGTGATGGCTTTGCTTTCTGTTTTGGGAATGTATTTTTACGGTAGTCCAAGCGGATTTTTGTTTGCGATAATTCTTGCCGTAATGATGCGTGTCAGACATCCCGAACCGCTTGATGATTCACCACTTGATCCAAAACGAAAACTCATCGCATTTTTAATACTCGTAATGTTTGTTTTATGTTTCGTGCCTTTCCCCGTTCAAATACGATAAAAAAAGGAAGCCAAACATTAAAAACAATGCCGACTTCCCATTTTTTACCTTTCTTACTTTCTATTTTTGTGCCGAAGTTTTCGGTAGTGAATTGTAGTATTGAATAAATTCTTTGGTTAGATCAACCTTTTCATCACCTATCGCTAAAATAAGATTAGATTCAACCAATTGAACAAGATCGAGAATAATCGGATAACCTTTTGCCTTTGCAAAAGTGTTCATTTCTTTATAAATATCCAATCGGATCGGATGAATCAATGCCTGACTTCGTTTTGCAAATTTTAACTCTAGATCTTCTTCCTTTCGTTTAAAATCTATCTCCATATTTGCAATTTCATCTGCTTTTGCTTGTAGTGAAGCTTCGGAGATCGGACCGTTCGGGGTTTTTTGAAATTGTTCGCTCAAAACTTGAAATTCTTTTTTCATGTCCTGAATTTTTCTAGCTAATTTTGCAAGTTCTGCATATTCTTGCTTTAATCCGTCAAACACTTGCTTATTCGCATCGGAAAATTTTTTGATGCCTTCTTTTTCGTCGGCAAATGCTCCTGTATCAATCACAAAAACTTTATTATTTTGTGTGGTTTGAGCAAAAGCCGACACCGAAAAAAGCAACGCAAAAAAGACGCTAAGATAACCTAGACGTAGATGTTTCATAAATTTATATAACTCCATTAATTCTAAAAATAACATCCACTTAGAACTCTTCGCGGTCGAATTCGTTGCTTTGAGGTTGAAATTTATTTTGGGAGAAAATTAATTTTACGCTTCTTCCGTTTGTGGAATTTTCGGTAACATTCCTTTTACTTCCCTGACCATTTTTTGCACATCTTCGTGGTCTTCAAGCGAAATCATAAAGAAATCGTAGCTGGTTTTGAAACAAACCATTCCATTTCCGAAAAACCAAACGCCTTCAAGCAGAGGATTTCCGCCGAGAAGCCAATCAATCGGAGCACCCGTGATCGTTTTCGGATTTAAGATATTTGTCATCATTACCGCCCCCGAAGCGAATGAAAATGCACCAAGAAGCGGAGCTCCGACATATCTTGTAATATCGCGTTCAAATTGTAATTTTTCAGCTTCGGCTTTGGTCAATTCACCTTTTTCGATGAGTTCATTTTGTGATTTTAGATGCTTATTAAATTGATTGGCGGCAATTTTTACGGCGGAAGTTGGCAAAGCAGAATTGAAAAGCCAATGTGAACTTAAGCCTGTAAAAACAACTCCAAGTCCCGCTCCGACGACCACAGATGCACCTGTTGCCGCTGCTTGGAGTGGTTTTTCCGTAACCCATTCGCTGGTTTTATTTAGAGTTTTAACAGCGGAATCAATTGTTCGTGTCCAACTTACGCCGAGTCCGAATGCTTTGGAAATACTTTTTGCGGTTGATTCGACAGATTTTCGCGTTTCGCC
>JBGTHN010000140.1:0-3070 GCA_041746235.1 Pyrinomonadaceae bacterium
GTCACTCAATGCGGTTAAATCTTGCGATTCCGCTCCTGCGACGATTCTGACGGTCGGTGATTTTGAGTAATGCGGAATTATGCTTCGAGAAATTTTTGATTTTAGTATTGAACTTTGCATCTTGAATTTTGAATTGAATGAAATTTTGTCGCCTTTTGCTAACTTTCTTCCTTCAAATCCGCCAACTTCAGCAGTTAAATTTGTGCTTGAACTTCCTAACCATTTTTCTAATTTGAATCCGTCTTTGATAGCAAGATAACAACGATTTCCCGAAACTTTTTTAGTGAATGTTAATTTATCGCCTTTTTTTGCCGTTTGAATTTGCCAATTATCTACCGGTTTATTATTTAATTCTGCTTGAAATTCCGCACCGCCGATTGCAAAAACTGCTTTGGTTTCAAATTTGATTTCACTCGCCGGGAAGTGCATTTCCAAAACTGTTTCACTTTCATCATTTCCAAGTAAAATATTGATCAGACGCACAGCAATTTTGTCCATTGCACCGTTTGGATTTATTCCGAGTTTGCGAAATCCGTTTCTTCCCAAGTCTTGAAATGTGTCAAGAATTCCTGCTTTGTTTATTAAAATACTCATTTAATTTCTGTAAATTTAACTAAATCTCCAGCTTGAAATAATGTTGGATTTTCATTGTTCGAATTAAATAATTCCAAGTCTGTTCTACCAATTATCTGCCAACCGCCGGGAGATTCTAGTGGATAAATTCCTGTTTGTGTTCCGGCAATTCCGACGCTGCCTTTTGGAACTTTTGTGCGTGGAGTTTGTTTTCTGGGCGTTGCAATTTTTTCGTCAACTTCGCCCATATAAGCAAATCCGGGAAGAAATCCAAGCATAAAAACTCTATATGTGTTTGATAAAAATATCTCGATCACTTCTTTTGGTTTGAGGTTATTAGTTTCGGCGACAAATTCCAAATCGAGTGCGAATTCTTTATTGAATGAAACGGGAACTTCGATTGTTTTAGGTTGAATGTTTTGAACTTTGGATAAATTATTTAAAGTGTTTTCAATAAAAATCTTTACTGAATCAAATGTGGTTAGAGAACTTGAATAATTTTGTTTAACTTTGAAAACATCATAGAAAATCGTTAAGGACGAATAAGCGGGAACGCATTCGATAAAACCTACAAAGTTATTTTTTTCTATTTGGTTTGCGAGATTTATTACAAAGATATTTGTTTCGAGTGAGATTTTGTTGCCAAAGTCAATTGTTACCGCACTTTCGCCGAGTGGATATATTTTATATTTATCCATTATTCGTAGCTTTCCAAAACATCAAGAAGCGTTGCTTGTTCGGTTTCAATATCAATGATATTTGCACCTTTTTTGTTTAATGTAGAAACTGTATTGCCAAGCAAGTTATCATTACTTTCACGATCAAACGAAAGCGTGATCGTATCGTCATGTTCTTCGATGTGATAATTTCTCAGATTGTTCAAAGTTATAAGCGAATCTTCCAAAACGCCTTTTAAACTTATTTTCACTTTTTGAGTTGGTTCATGAGAAACACGCATATTTTTCGGTGTATCAACTGCCCGAATAAGTCCGTGCGAAATAATCGCCACGCGGGAGCAAAGTTCTTCGATCTCTGATAAATTGTGCGATGTTAAAAGAATCGAAACTCCTTCAAGTGAATCAATTAACTTACGCATATTTGCGGCGGCAAGCGGATCGAGTGAACGAGTCGGTTCATCAAGAAGCAGAATCGGCGGTTTTGCAAGCAATGCACGGGCGACGGCAAGGCGTTGTTTATTTCCCGTTGAAAGTTCGGAAAAACGACGTTTTGCTAAATCTTGTAAATCCAATTGTTCAAATAATTCGGCAATTCGTTTTTTCGCATCTTTATCCGACATTGCATAAAGCCTCGAAAAAAACATCAAATTTTGTTGACAGGTCAAACGCCAATAAAATGAGCGTTCTTCCGCCGTTGCAAGTCCGACAAGCGAACGAACTTTCACATCATTTTTTACTGAATCAAAACCTTTTACCGAAACATTTCCACTTGTTGGTTGAACAAGCGTAGCGATTATTTTTGTCAGAGTCGTTTTGCCCGCACCGTTTCGTCCAATGAGTCCGAAAATCTCACCTTCTTCAATCTCAAACGAAACATTTCTCAAAGCCTCAACCGATTCGCCGACTTTCATACCAAAAAACTTACGCAGACGCGGAAAATCCGGCGGATATGTTTTGGATAAATTGTTTATTGAAATTGCAGACATTTATTGTGAAAACTCAAGCGGCTTTAAGCTCTTTTTCCATAATTTTTCTTAGCTCGTTGTTAATTTGTTTTTCGTAAGGTTCATCAGAGCGTTTACTTAAAAAATCCAAAACATCACTATCAATTTTTACTGTTAATTCTTTAAGGTTCTTTTTATTGAATCTCGTTGCACGGCGGACTTTGTATGTTCCCGGTTTGAGCATTTCCTCATCAGTCCAGCCTTTTGCCAAACCTTCTTCATAATCAGTTTGTGTAACTTCAAAATCTAATTCTTTTTTATTTTTATCGGTTGAACTCATTATAAATTTCTATTTCTTTCTTGGTTGCTTTTCGGGCTGAAATGATTCTAATAATTTCATCATTTTCAGAATCAAAAACTGTGTAAACAATAAAAAGCAATCCCTTTTGAGTTAATCCCAAGCGATTAAATCTATTTTCATTATCAGAATGGTCTTTGTCAAAAAATTCGACTGAATCTAAGTCATCAAAAGTTTCCTCCGCATCGGCAAAACTTACGCTATGCCTTTTGATATTTACCTCTGCCTTTTTTTCATCCCATTCAAAATCCATTTTATCATAAGAGAAAGACTAATGATTACTAAGTTAATACCCAATGCGGAACTTTTCAGATGTTTCTTTCCATTATAGAGGAATTTGTTCTGTTTTCAGTATAAGTAGAAACTATTCGGACGACAATTGCAGAAGAAAGTTTCACCAAAATTCAATTGTTAAGCCAGCAAATGTTGAACTTGCAAGAGAAATACTTTTCTTAGCTAAAAAATAAGTTTATTTATGTGGTGCTTTATGTATGACATTTAACTTTTTTTCTTCCAAA
>JBGTHN010000141.1:0-5674 GCA_041746235.1 Pyrinomonadaceae bacterium
AAGGAATTATGGGACCGGCTTTGATGGAACAGTTTCGCGGACAAGCCGAAAGATTTGGAACGGAAATTATTCAGACGTGGATCGATAAAATTGATTTTAGTGAAAGACCTTTTAAACTTTACGGCAAATCGAGCGAAGACAGCGAAGAATATACACATTTGATCGAAGCTAAAACTTTGATAATTTCAACCGGAGCATCGGCGAAATGGTTGGGAATTCCCGGCGAAGAACCTGTTCCCGAAGGTTTGGGCGGAAATGGCGTTTCGGCTTGTGCGACATGCGACGGATTCTTCTTTCGCGGCGTTCCCGTAACGGTTGTCGGCGGCGGCGATACGGCGATGGAAGAAGCACAATTATTAACCCGTTTTGCTGACAAAGTTACGCTTATGCACCGTCGTGACGAATTTCGTGCGTCGAAAATCATGGTCGAACGGACGCTTGCAAATCCGAAGATCGAAGTTATGTGGAACACGGAAGTAAAAGAAATTCTCGGCACGCAGAAAGATGGCGTAACGGGCGTAAAAATTTACAATAATCAAACGGACGAAACGAGCGAATTTCCGACAAAAGGAGTTTTTATCGCCATCGGACACAAACCGAATACCGAGCTTTTTAAAGGAGTTCTGGAAATGGACGATGTCGGTTATATCAAGACCGAAGGACATTCAACAAAAACCAATGTCGAAGGTGTTTTTGCCAGCGGCGACGCTCAGGACAGTTATTATCGCCAAGCGGTTACAGCAGCGGGAACAGGTTGCATGGCGGCGATTGATGCGGAAAGATTCTTGGTCGAACACGAATCGGAAATTGAAGAAGAAAGAACCGCTACGAATTGGTAATTTTATAAATATTAACAAGGCTGTATAAATTAACAAATGAGATTTATACAGCCTTCTTCAATTTAAACAAATCTTCCTAAATTATTTTTCACAACCCCCACGTCCGCGACAGGCTTTTGTTATTTCTGCTTTTTTACCATCTAAAAGAATAAATTCAGTTTTATCACAATGACCAAAATGTTGGTCAAGAATGTAGATTGACGGATAATTATCGGAGGAAACCTTCATCAAATATCTTCGAGTAAAATTTTCCATTACCTTATGACTATGGCTGCCATCTACGATTTTCCCCTTCATATTATTCGCCATATCATCCTTAAAAGAAGAGTTTTGAACCCACTGGTCTTCTAAAAAGTTGTAATATTTATCAACTTCATAAGTTTTCAGAAATTCTTCGGCAATCTCATTTGGAATAATATCAGCGGTTTGAAAACCGAACTGTTTTTTCTCCGTGTAACCATTTGGGAAAAATGTTTTATCTATAAATTTTATTTCATCATTTAAATCAGTTTCCTTTGGAGTAACGGAAAACATTTCATAGCTCAAATTTTTGGCTTCCAGACCATTTAAGGTGTATAATTTTAAAGTCTTTATTCCGCCTCCGCATACTTGTCCGAAACTTGCCGATGACAAAAAAAGAAGAAAAGCGATAATTAGGATTTTGTTTAACATATTCGTAGAACACTCCTTTAACGCTTTTCTTGCAATTAACTTATTATAAATTTTAGGTCTGCGGTTTGGTAATCACTTCGCCTTTGATAACTTCCGTATTTTGTGGAGTTTTAATTAATTTGTTTGGATTAAATCCCATTTTTTCAACTTTATCTAAAATATTTTCATAAATTGCCGTATCAAGTTCCGGCGTGCGGCTCAAAATCCATAAATATTCTTTGTCAGGATCACCAACGACCGCGTATTTATAATCTTTGTCTAAATCAAGAATCCAATAATCTCCCCAAACCTGCGGTAAAAAAGAAAGAAAAGCCGGTGCAAAACGAACTTCCAATTTTGCATTTGTTTTCTCATCAACAACTTTCGCGTCGCCTTTTGCTTTTATCGTTTTGCCATTCTCTTTCAGGCATTCATTGACAACTTCGATCTTATTATCATTTTTTATTATGTAGGTCGCTGTTACCTGACTGATACATTTTTTTTGAAATTTATTCGGATAACGAGCGATCTCGAACCATTTTCCCGCATATTTGTTTAGATCAACAGACTCAACTGTTTTAACCAAATTATTATCGTCACTTGTTTTTTGTGCAAAAACGTAAGTTGCCGACAATAACATCAACATCGAACCGAATATCAAAATTTGTTTTTTCATAATTTTTCCCCTGTTCAAAAGTTTTTCCGCTTTTTTGATTGTTTTTTACATCAAAAAGTTTGTAATAATTTGCTTTTGCCGAATTTTAGTTTTTATAATTGTTTTATTCTAGTTTTTTAATAAGAATTTAATTTATGCCTATTTACGAATACAAATGTCTGGAATGCGATTCGCATTTCGAAAAAATACAAAAATCATCTGACGAACCTTTAACGGTTTGCGAAAAATGTAGCGGAAAACTCGAAAAGCAATGGTCGCTTTCCGGTTTTCAATTTAAAGGCGAAGGTTGGTATGTAACCGATTATGCCAAAGATAAAAATGGTAAGTCCGCTGAAAAAGCAGAAAAAACTTCGGAAACGAAATCAACCGAAAGCAAAGAAACTGCATCAAAGAAAACAACGGATACAAAAACAGAAACGGTTACGAAGAAAGAATAAGGAAAAGTAAAATGAAGTTTTTATTTGCGAAAGTTACGATAATTTTTTGTCTTTTAACTCTGTGCATTGCGTCAGTTTCGGCACAATCAGGAAACAGCCGACGCAATACCGATAAAATTGATGGAACCATTTTGTCGGTTACGGCAAATCGTACCGACGGGAAAGAAGAACCGATTCGCACAGAAAATCTATATTTTTATGAAAATACCGTCGAACAGAAAATTAAAAATTTCAGTTATGATCCGTCGCCTTCGAGAATCGTTCTTTTAGTTGATAATTCGCAAACCGTTCCCGCCGATATTGCCCAATTACAACAAGCCACAATAGAATTTATGTATGAAATTTTTGACGGCGACCAAATTTTTGTTATTGCTTACGACGAAAAACCGGAAATTATTCAGGAATGGACGGATGATGCGAAAAAGGTTGAAACGTCTTTGAAAACATTTCGCAAACAAGGCAATCCGCATCTTTTTGATGCTCTAAATGCAGCCGTTAATGAGGTTTTAGTTCCGCTTATGCCCGGAACACGAAAAACTGCAATCGTTATGATCGGCGATGGAATTGATCGCGGCAGTAACATCTCTTTTGATGGAATTTTAGCTAAACTTCAAAATAACAATATTACGGTCTATGCACTACAAGCCAAAGACCGTTCCGGCGGTGCGTATCATCGTTACAGACCAAAAGCCAATAAAGTTATCAAAAGTCTGACAGAAGACACGGGCGGACTTTCATTTCCGATTGATGAAGCCAAAACAGCCGCAAAAACGATCTGCGATGAACTTCGTAAAAACCGTTATTTACTGTCTTATTTTCCAACCAACACTTCGTCTTACGACGCACGTAAACTATTCATAATCGCCGATGAAGGAATCAATCTTCGCTATAAAACTGCTCAACCACCCAACATCAAATAAATAGAGTTAAAGGTGAGAGGTGAAAAGATTAGAATCTATTCATACCGATTATTTAAACTTTTTCACTTTTTCACTTTTTCACTTTTCTACTTTTTCACGTTTCCACTCTTTCACTTTTATTAAATATGTTATTCTTGACATCGCTTGCATCTGTGATTTAGGTTTAAAATCAGAGCAAAACCTGTTTGCGTTTTCGTCAGTTTATTAATCGTTATTGAAAAGAGTTGGAGTAAATAATAAGTGAGTGATTCCGATAAAAAACCCAAAATTCCGCCACCGGATGATTTTTCAAAAACTACACCGAATATAGATTTGTCCGATGATGATTCAGCGGATTGGGACAAAACTAATTTAGATTTTCCTTCGCAAACTCCGGCAGACGATTGGGGGAAAACTGTAATAAATTACGATGTTTCGTCATCTCTTGATGAAGATGAGGATGACGACAATGACGACGATTTCAAAAATACTCATTATTCAAATAACAGTCCCAAACAACCCGATTGGGGAATGACTCAAGCAAACATTAACTTTGATTCAGACTTTGAACCAAGTAACAAAGATGATGTTAGCAATGATGAAATCCAATATGGTGTAACCACTCCATATTTCAAATTGCCCGAAGCGGAACGCGAAAAATACCAGAATCTTCCACAAACTCCAACTGAAAAAGTTCGGCAGGAAGAAAACGAAAAACGTGAAAAAGGTGGAATTCCGACGTGGTTTTGGATCTCAGCCGGATTGATGCTTATGTTCACATTTGCAGTCATTGTTTTGCTTGGTGCCTGGTATATTTACTCAGGGAAGAAAGGTTTTGATGTGATTGTTATTGGTGCTCAAACGGGAAGCACATTTAGAGTTGATGGAACTGAATGGGGCGTGCCATCAACCAAAAACGAACATAGACTTTATGGTTTAGAAGCCGGAAAGCGAAGAATTGAAGTGATTCATCCAAACTTTAACTGCGATGCAAAAGATGTAACGGGAATAGATGATGGAAAACCCGAGTCATTTATTCCTACTTGCCGACCATCAAATAATAATACAGTAAAAGTATCCGAAGGCGATTGTGAAAAAACGCTTAATGAAGATACGAGAGAAGCCTGTGCAGAAGAAATTCTGGATGGACTTTCAAATCCGCCCGATCTTGAAAGACTTCTTAAAGCACTAAAACTTTTGCGGATAAATTTTGCCAAAAACAGTGCCGAAATTCCCGAAAGAAACAAGAGAATTTTAACAAAAGCCTCTTTGCACATAAAGAATCTACCATCAAATGTAGTCATCGAAATCGGTGGACATACGGATTCGGACGGTGGTGATGACTTTAATCAAAAACTTTCGGACAGACGTGCCGATGCCGTCAGGAAATTTTTTATCTCTTTGGGTATAAAAGAATCCAGATTAACCAGCAAAGGTTACGGCGAAAGAGAAAAGGTTGCTGAAAATGACACCGAAGAAGGAAAAGCCAGAAATCGTCGAATAGATTATAAACCTTTGAATAATTAGGCTTTTGTGCTTTTGAACTTATAAAACCAAACGCTTGTCGCCTGCTCGTCGTGTGATTTTTTCGTTATCAAGATATTCCAAAAGCGGAATCGCATATTTTCTTGAAATTCCCGCAACATCTTTAAATTCAGGAACTCCGATGAGACGATTTTCGGCATTATTTTCAGCGTAATTTCTTACTTTTTCAATTAAATCTTCTATCGCTTCCTGCGTAAAATAAAATTCTTCGGTTACTTTTACGATTTCTTCCGAATTTATAAGTATTTGAAAAATCTTGCGGGCATTCGGCGTTGAAATTTTTGTGTTTTTTATTGAGTCTTCCAAAGTATTTTCAAGCGTCGGAACTTGTAGATTTGCAGATTTATAAATTTGCAAAAGATTTTCTTTAACACGCTTTTCTTCCGCCGATAATTCCTGAAAGTGCGAAATTGCCCGAACTATATCTTTTTCAACCGCAATTTTTTGCTCGTTTTGAAGATATAAAAGTGCGGTTTTGAAAACTTCGAGCGAAATATGTGCGGAAGTTTTTTCGCGTAAGGTTTCCCGCAAAATTCCTCTGGCAAGCGGTTCGCGTTTGTGATGATCTTCGATTTCCTTGAGAATTTTGTTCTTTAAATTATCAAACGGAGTTCTTGCCACATAAAA
>JBGTHN010000142.1:0-2517 GCA_041746235.1 Pyrinomonadaceae bacterium
TCGAACGGCAAATTATGGGTTCGCAAAGTTATTTATCAGTTTCGGATTTTCGTGTGCTTTTCGGACTTGGAAAAGCGGCGAAAATTGATGAACTGGAAATCCATTGGCTCGGTGGCGAAAAACAAACTTTGAAAGATATAACCGGCTGAAAGTATTATTATCTAAAGCAAGGAATCGATTTAACCGAATTAAAAGTCGGCGAGAAAAAAGCTAACTAATGATCAATTGTTAATTTTACTGATTAAACTTTCAAAATACTATGCTCGATATTTACATAAATAAAAGTCTTTGGTTGAAAATCTGTTTAGTTGGATTGTGCATATTGATGTTTATTTCGTGTCAAAGCGATGAGACGGCAGTTCAAAATGATTTGGCAGCTAAACAAACCATAAACAGAGTTTCTGAGATTTTGCCGACCGGGTCAAAAATTTCAAATGAAGATTTCACAAAACTTAAGGCTATTTATGAAAAATACCCCGATTCGGAAACAGTTTTTCAAACTTATAAATCAGATTTAATTGTTCGTAAAGATTGGGCAACCCTTGAATAGATTTTGAAAAGTATTCCGTTTTCAGAATTGGATGATGAAGATAAAACAAATCTTGGAATCACTTATTTTAAACTCGGACGTTACAATGATGCGATTGAAATCTTAAAGAATATAAACAATGAGAATATACCGGATTCAAAATACATTCTGACCGCTTCGTATTTTAATATAGGCAAATACGACGAAGCAAAATTATTAATTGATAAAAATTGGGAACAGATATTAAAAGCAAAGAAAACCGACCAGATAAACTTTCGGGGAATGATTTATTTTTATGAAAAGAATTACGAAAAAGCAATCGAAACTTTAGAAAAAACTTTGGAGATAAACCCCGATGATGTTCAAGCGGCAAACGGTTTAAGCAGAATATATGCAGCAAAGGGCGAAACTGAAAAAGCGGAAGAATATCTGGCAAAGGTGCAGGAAGGTTTTGATAAATTGGTCATTGAGGAACGTCAAAAAACTAATCTTGTTGAAAAACTACACAAACTGCAAGAAGCATATCAAGCCAAGCGTTTTCAAGAGGTTATAGATTTGGCAAATGAAGTTTTGCCCAACGCCCAAGCGAAAAATAAAGCCGCTCTATATCAATATTTATACAATTCTTATCTAGCCTTGGGAATGACAAAAGAAGCACAAGAAACTATGGCAAAAGCCAAACAAATGCAACAACAATGAACTTAAAACCCTTTTTTATTTTAGCAATTTTTCTGATTTGCTTTACAGGCTGTCCTACGGGCAAACAAACCGAAAATGACGGGAAAATACAAACAAATACAAAAATAAAATTTGTTGACTCAACCAAAACCAGCGGTGTAAATTTCAAACATTTTCCAGGTTATTCGGAAGAAAAATGGATGCCCGAAGTTCTCGCGGCGGGTGTTGCCATTGCGGATTTTAATCGTGACGGTTCGCCTGATCTGCTTTTTGCGAACAGCGGAAAAGTTGGTGAAGAAACTCGTCCGGCAGAAGCTAAAAATCGTCTTTTCATTAACGACGGAAAAGGAAAATTTGCGGATAAAACCGATGAATGGAATTTAACCGGAGTCGGTTACGGAGAAGGCGTTGCGGTTGGTGATTTTGATAATGATGGATTCACGGATGTTTTTCTGACGAGTTTTGAAGGAGACAATCGTTTGCTCAAAAATACGGGTTCCAAGTTTGAAGATGTAACGGAAAATTCAGGCATCAAACGAGATGATAAATGGGCGACAAGTGCAGGATTTGCGGATTTTGACGGTGACGGTGATTTAGATATTTTCGTGGTTAAATATGTAAATTACACTAAAGAAAACCATCAAAAAACCTTCAACAATAAAATGCCCACATATTCCGCACCGTATCTTTATCAAGGCGTTGCCGACCAAATTTGGCAAAATGACGGCAACGGAAAATTTACTGATGTTTCGGCAAAAGCAGGTATCACAAATGATCCCGAAAAAGGTCTGGCACTTGCAATTGGCGATATAGATAAAGACGGCGATCAAGATATTTACGTGGCGAATGATACAACGCCGAACCAACTTTGGATCAATGACGGAAGCGGAAACTTCAAAGATATGGCGAAATTATCAGGCAGTGCTTACAGCGAAGTCGGCAAGGAAGAAGGCTCGATGGGAGCGGATTTTTCGGACGTTGATAATAATAAATTTCTTGATATTATCGTAACGAATTTTCAGGAAGAACCAACCGCACTTTACAGCCAAACCGATTCGATGCTTTTCCGGGAAGTTTCGGACGCAATCGGCATTGGACAAACAACTCGTCAGAGGCTTTCATTTGGAATTGATTTTTTTGATGCCGATAACGATGGCGACGAAGATCTGCTTGTTGCCAACGGACACATCGAAGACAACATTGAAAAAAATTCCGATACAGTTACGTTTCCGCAACAAAATACGCTTTACGAAAACTTGGGCGACGGGAAATTTATAGACATCAGCGATTCATCGGGTGAAGCCTTACAG
>JBGTHN010000143.1:0-4454 GCA_041746235.1 Pyrinomonadaceae bacterium
GTGATACTCAGGAACTTTTCCTTGATACTCAGGAACTTTTCCTTGACACTCAGGAACTTTTCCTTGACACTCAGGAACTTTTCCTTGACACTCAGGAACTTTTCCTTGACACTCAGGAACTTTTCCTTGACACTGCGGAAAAGTTCCGTAAGTGTAAAATATTTTCCGTCAGAGTGAAAAAAAACTTGCTAATCTTTTATTTTCTTTGTCGTATCAACTGTTTTCTATTCGTCGGTATGAATTCCAATAACGATTGTCGCTTTACTATTTTGGGTTGAGGGTTCAAGATAATTTGCATAATAAATTCTTGATAAAAATACTTATGAATCTATTAAAAATTACACTTTTGATACTATTTGCGTCTATTTTATTAGGATGTGGTAACTCAGGTGAACATTCGGACGCGACGCATAAAACTGATGATAAAAGCACGGGCGTTTTTACAGCCGAAATGTCTGTCAGTCCAACGTCGGTTGTCAGCGGTCAGCCTGTCAAACTAATTTTTCGCATCAAAGACCCGAAAGGCGAAACATACAGCGATCTGGAATTAGACCACGAGAAGAATATGCATTTGTATATCGTTTCGGATGATCTCTCGCAGTTTAATCACGAACATCCCGTCAAAAATGCAGACGGAACTTTTGAACACACATTTACTTTTCCGAACGGCGGACAATATAAAATTTACATAGATTTCAAACCGAAGAATGCCGAAAAAAGATTTGAATCTTACGATCTGAATGTTTCGGGCGAAGTTCGAGCGAAAGTTGAAGTAAAACCCGACGACAAGTTTGAAAAAACGGTTGAAGATCTGCGTGTAACGATGAAGCCCGATGGAGATTTGATCGCCGGAAAGGAATTGATGCTTACGTTTCAGGTGTTTGATTCAAAAACCAACAAACCTGTAACTGATTTAGAAGATTATCTTGGAGCAAAAGCACATTTTGTCGTTATCAGTAAAGACTTAAAAGATTTTGTCCACGTTCATCCGATGTCAAACGACAACGCCAAAGGCAAAGAAGATTCTCATGGCGAACATAATGAAAAGCCGACTGATGAAAAGTTAGCGGGCAAAGACAGCGAATCAATCGTTGCGGCAATGCTGACTTTTCCAAAAGAAGGCGTTTACAAAATTTTTGCACAGTTTAAGCAAAACGATAAGATCACGGTCGTGCCATTCGTCTTTGAGGTTAAACAGGGCGAAGCCGACAAACCCGTTGATCTCTCAAACGTAACTTTTCCCGAAGGTTCTTATAAAATTATCGTCAGCAAGAACGGTTTTACGCCGCAAGAGATTTCCTACAAAGCAGATAAACCTCTAAAACTGGCTTTTTACCGAGCAGACGAAGAAAATTGCGGTGACGAAATCGTTTTCAAAGACCTCAACATCAAAAAGAAATTACCCGTCGGAGAAGTCGTATTAGTTGATATTCCAACCGATAAAAAAGGCGAATTTAATTTCTCGTGCGATAACGATAAATTAAAAGGTAAAATAATTATTCAATAGATTTTCATTCATAGTTTGATAAAAAACGTGTCAATAGTGGCACGTTTTTTTGTTATTGCGTGAATTATACTGATTCAAAATGAATATTGCTTATTTGACTGAAACCTTGTTGAACCTAAAATGTATCAATATTTAGAGATTGAGAACAATTTTGTTCTGAAATAGAACACAAATTGACACAAATGTAGTTGGAATGGTATTTGCGTGTTTTAACAATATGCTTATCAGCGAAAGCAATAATTTGTAAAAAAGTGGTTGATCGGCTTATGAATTTTAGAATTCAGCAGTCGGTTCACTACTTTTTTTATTTGGTAATAATTTTAATTTAAATGGAGATAAATAAAATGAAAGCACAACAACAGGAAACTTTTAACTATGGATTTAAGCGAACAATTGATGAGGATTTTGATAAAACAATCGAACGCACAAAAGACGCTTTGAAGGAAGAAGGATTCGGAGTTCTCTCGGAAATTCGTCTGGACGAAAAACTAAATGAAAAACTCGGCGTGGATTTCCGCCGTTATGTGATCTTGGGAGCGTGTAATCCACCGCTTGCGTATAAAACTTTGCAGGCAGACATCAACATCGGACTTCTTCTACCTTGTAATGTAATCGTTTATGAAACCGAGGAAAAAGACAGATCAGTTGTTGCGGCGATTGATGCCAAAGCGATGATGTCGGTCGTCAATCAAACAGGCATTGAAGAAACTGCGAACGAGGTTAATAAATTACTGCAAAAAGCACTTGAAAAAATCTAGAACTAATGCTGTTTTGTTTCAATAAATGGATTACAATAATAACCTACTAAATTTTATTGTAATCCATTTTGAAGAGGTGAAATTATGATGACAGCAGGAGTTTTAGCAAAAAAAACGGATGTTCCGATTTATACGGTACGTCATTACACACGCATCGGACTTTTAAAACCTTCCCGCAATCCGGGAAATGGCTACAAAGTTTATCAGTTTTCTGATACAACACGGCTTCGATTCATAATTGCGGCGAAAGATCTGGGATTTACGCTTGCAGAAATAACCCACATTCTCGATGAAGCCAAACACGGAAATTCGCCGTGTCCGATGGTTCGAGAAATTGTTGAGCAACGAATTGAAGAAAATAAGAAAAAAATTCGTGAAATGCAAAAACTGCAAAAGAAAATGGAAAAATCTCTGGATACATGGACAGAAATGGAAAACTCGATGCCGAACGGAGATTCGGTTTGTCATCTCATCGAATCGGTCGCTGAAGTAAAAAATTAAATGTTTTTTACACTTTTTTTCGAAAAATGAAAAAAAGTGCTTGACTTGACACTACCTGTCAGGCTGTAAACTGTCATTGTTCAGTCGGAGAATTGGTTTAACCCGACAAAATAATATAGAAATGAGAGGCGAATTATGAAAGACACAATGACAAAAAAAGAACAATATATTGATCCGATCTGCGGTATGACAGTAGAACCGGAAACTGCGGCGGCGAGCGTCGAATACAATGGCGAAACCATTTACTTTTGTGCTGTTGGATGTAAAGAAAAATTCATTGCACAAAATCAATCTGCTCCCGTTCAAATCGGTGGCAAACAACCTAAAGAAGAAAAAAACTATATAGATCCAATTTGCGGAATGACCGTAACGCCGGAAACTGCGGCGGCGGAATATGAACCTGCGGACGGCGAAGAAACGGTTTATTTTTGTGCAGTTGGTTGCAAGGAAAAGTATGTTTCGCAGCTTGAAAATCTTGAAAATAATGAAATTTCCGATGTTGCAAAAGCGAATGTTCATGAGCATAACGGCGAAAAAGTAGTTTCGCACGGAAATATGAAAGCCGCTCCCGAAGGCGAGTTTATTGATCCCGTCTGCGGAATGTCTGTTGCACCTGAAACGGCAGCGGGAAGTTTCGATTTTGAAGGTGAAACTTATCATTTTTGTTCTAAAAGTTGCTTAACAAAATTCCGCCAGAATCCACAAAGTTTTTTGGAAGAAAAAGAGGAAGAAAAACTCGAAGCCGAATCGCAAGGGACGGAATACACTTGCCCGATGCACCCAGAAATTGTCCAGATCGGTCCCGGAAGCTGCCCGCTCTGCGGAATGGCTCTGGAGCCGAAAGTTATTTCTTTGGATGACGCACCCGATCCCGAATTGATTGATATGAAACGCAGATTTTGGATCTCTGCCGTTTTGACAATTCCGGTTTTTGCACTGGCAATGTCGGAAATGCTTCCGAATTTTCATCAATATATTTCCCCGCAGGTTTCGCTCTGGACTCAGTTTATTCTCGCTACGCCTGTTGTCATTTGGGGCGGATTTCCATTTTTTGTGCGGGCGGTGCAATCTATCAAAAACGCTTCTCCCAATATGTTTACGCTCGTTGCGATGGGAACGGGGGCGGCTTATTTTTATTCACTTTTCGCACTTTTTTTTCCAGATTTTTTTCCTGTTTCAATGCGGGATTCACACACTGGTTTAATTTCCGTATATTTTGAAGCGGCAGCGGTAATTACAACGCTCGTTCTGCTCGGACAGGTTTTGGAACTTCGTGCGAGAAGCCAGACTTCTTCGGCGATCAAAGAACTTTTGGGGCTTGCTCCTGAAACTGCAATTGTTGTTTTCGATGACGGAACGGAAGAAGAAATTCCGCTCAAAGATGTGCAAATCAGTGCAACATTGCGAGTTAAAGCAAATGAGAAAATCCCCGTTGACGGCGTGATTTTAGAAGGCGAAACTTCCGTTGATGAATCAATGGTTACGGGCGAATCCATTCCTGTCGAGAAGACGGCGGGCGATAAGGTTATAGGCGGAACAATCAACGGCAGGCGCGGCTTTGTAATGAAAGCCGAGAAAGTCGGCAGCGACACGCTGCTGGCGCAAATCGTCCGTATGGTCGGGGAAGCGCAGCGTTCACGCGCTCCGATACAAAGATTAGCCGACATTGTTTCAGGCTATTTTGTTCC
>JBGTHN010000144.1:0-9450 GCA_041746235.1 Pyrinomonadaceae bacterium
GAAAATCACTTTTTGATTTCTTATCTTTTTTAGTTTCCTTTTCGTCAATTTTTGGTGGCAAGATTTCAGCAGCGATTTCGGATGGCAATTCCGAAACGACATCTTGCCATTGCTGAACAAGTTTTGCTCCCGATTTGATTAAATAATTTGTGCCGAAAGAATTTTTTGATGTGATATTTCCCGGAACTGCCAAAACTTCGCGGTCTTGTTCCATTGCGAGTCTTGCCGTTATCAACGAACCGCTTCGCTCCGATGCTTCGACAACCAAAATGCCGTAACTTAAACCTGAAATTATGCGATTGCGATATGGAAAGTTTTCACGAAGCGGTGGCGTTCCAAGTGGAAATTGCGAAACGATTGCTCCGCCCGAATCAATGATCTCGTCAAGCAATTGTTTATTTTCTTTCGGGTAAATTCCGTCAATTCCTGTTCCGAGAACGGCGATTGTTTTGCCTTTTCCTTCGATCGCACCTTTATGTGCTTGCGAATCAATTCCGCGTGCAAAACCCGAAACAACACAAACTCCGTGTTCCGCTAAATCGCGTCCGAGCATTTCCGAAGCGTTTCTGCCGTAAGTCGAACAACGCCGCGAACCGACAATTCCGATGCAAGGCGTTTCAAAACATTCCTGCCAATTCCCGCGAACGTAAAGCGTTATCGGCGGATCGACAATTTCCCGCAGTAGATTCGGATAACTTCCATCATCCAAGATCAAAACATCGCCGCCCATTTCCTTTACATTATTTAACTCTTCTTCGGCTTTATCGTGAAATTCTTTCTTCAAAATGCTCTGAATCGTTTCCGGTTTTAAACGCAAACCTTCTAATTCACTTCTAAGAGCATGAAAAACATTATCAGCCGAACCGAATCTTTCAAGAAGTTGTGTAGCTTTCCGAGGTCCAATTCCCGGTGTCATATTTAAGGAAATCCATGTTTTCATAATTTTGGGTTTTAGATTTTGGATTTTGGATTATTTTTCTTCGAGCGTAATGTTTTTATTGATGAAACTGTCATTGCAACGATTTGATCTATATCTGTGTGTAATGCTGAAAGTTTTATCTCAGACATAATTTCTGATTCTATGAGCAATTCAAGCCAATATAAACTTTCGTCCGCTTCTTCCTCGACAATACTTAATTTGTGAATCACATCCGCCGTAGATTTTCCGCGACAAGCCGCACGGTAATTTGCACCAACGGAAGTTGCCGAACGCAACAACTGCTTTCCAATAACTTGAGCCGAATAGTTTTTAGGTAAAGCTTCGACAAGTTTGATTACTCGCAGAGCAATTTGTTTAGTTCTATCTTTAAATTCTTGTTCATTCATAACGGGAGTTAACAAAAAATAAACCAATCTAAAAACGGCAATCTAAAATCCAAAATGATTTTGGCGGAGGCGTGTGGGAATCGAACCCACCTGAGCTTACTCTCGCAATCTCACAGACGGTTTTGAAGACCGTGCCGTTCACCAGAACGGATTCGCCTCCTCAAGATATTTTAATTCTGTCCGGGGCTTTTCTTATCTTTGTAATTAAGCTAATCGGTTTTATGAAAAAGTGTCAAGTTTATTTGTTAAGAATAATAGAGTTTTGCTATTGCTTGCAAAAAGAATTATTGTCTGAAAAACAAAGCCTTTAATTACTTAAAAAGTTTAGTTATTCATTAGTTAAAACTACGCTTGACCGTTAAAAATAGGCGTGATATTCTTTTCTACTTTGTGGTTAAGCGATTTTTACTCTATTGACCAATTTTAGTTAGTGCATTTTTTCACAAGAGTTTAATTTAAAGATATGTTTGTTTTAGCATTTGCAGAAACCGTTCAATTGATGCCTGATTTTTCAATGTTCATTCATATGGCAATGATCTTGATTATGATCTGGATATTGAATCGAACATTTTTCCGTCCGATTAATCGGATTTTGGATTCACGCGACAGAAATAAGGGCGGACAATTTACTGAAGCCGAAGGCATTTTGAATCAAGCCACGGCGAAAGAGAGCGAATATAAAAATGGCTTGCTTGAGGCTCGTAATGAAAGTTACGAGATGATCGAAAAAGAACGCAATGCGGCTTTAGAACTGAAACAAAACAAGGTTGCCGAAGTAAAACAAGAAGTTGCGGCAATGTTGGAAACAGAACTCAATGAATTGGAACAGCAAGCATCTACGGCTAAATCTGCGATTGCCGAAGAGGCAAAAAATATGGCAGATAAGATCAGTTCAAATATCTTAAAAGCGGCTTAGTCAATTCAAAATTCAAAATTTATAAGCAGACTTTTTTAACTTTTAATTTTACATTTTAACTTACTTAATTATGTTAGTTTTTTTATCTAACTTCATTTTATTTTTTGCTGAAACTGGCGGACATAGCGAAAGCGGTGCGATGGCTTGGTGGATGAAGAACGCCGATCCGTATTTGAATTATCCGGGTTTTGAAGTCTGGCGATTTCTCAATTTGGCAATATTTGCAGGAATTATGGCGTATCTTTTGAAAAAGCCTCTTAGTGAAGCATTCAAAGCAAAACGTGAAGCAATTCGTGCGGATTTGATCAAAGCCGAAGAAGAACGTCAGGCGGCGATGGCAAAATTAACCGATTCGGAGGCGAAACTCGCACGGCTTGATGCGGATAAAAAGTCTGTCATTGAAAATGCAAAATCTGAAGCTGAAGCCGAGAAATTACGTCTCGCCGAAGAAGCCGAAATGGATGCAATACGTCTTCGCAGCCAAGCCGAAAATGAGATTGAACGCAAAACACAGCAAGTCCGCTCATCGCTTCGTAGATTTTCGGCAGAAGAAAGCATACGACTTGCCGAAGAGAAAATTAAGCAAGCGATGAATACACAGAAAGACGCAGAACTTGTAAAAGCCAATATTCAATCAATCGGAGGTATGAACTAATATGAGCGTTGAAACAGTAGCACGCCGTTATGCAAGTGCCTTAGCCGATGTTGTGATGAAATCGGCGGAAACGGAAACGGTTCAAACCGAACTTAAAACATGGGAAGAAATGCTCGGTGGAAACAGCGATTTGCATAATGCTTTTTACAATCCGGCAATTGCCCACAACAGCAAAGAAAAAGTTTTAGAATCACTTATCGAAAGATCAAAACCTTCAAAAACAACCGCAAATTTTTTGCGGGTGCTTTTGAAAAATAACCGTCTGACAGAAATAAATGCGATCAATGAAAAGTTTGATTCCGTTTTGGCTGAAAGAAACGGAGTTATTTCGGCTTCGGTAACTTCAACAAGAGAATTATCTGAAACCGAAAAAGCTGATCTCAAAGCTAATTTGGCAAAGATTACAGGCGGAAAAGAAATTAAATTAGATTATAAAATAGACGAAACTATTATCGGCGGAGCGATAACCCGGGTTGGTTCAACCGTTTATGACGGCTCCGTGAGAACACAATTAGAATTATTAAAACAACAGATGATTAAAAGTTAGTCCAAAGTCCAGAGTCCAGAGTCCAAAGTCATTTTGACTTACACGGACTTTGGGCTTCGGACACGGGACATAGGACTTATTAAAGAATATGGAAGCAATTAAAGCCAACGAGATAAACGAAATTATTCGTTCACAGATTGAAAATTTTGACGCAAGTATGACGGTTGACGAAGTCGGTTCCGTCATTAAGGTCGGTGATGGAATTGCCGAGATCCACGGACTTGAAAAAGTTATGGCGGGCGAACTTCTTGAGTTTCCGCACGAAGTTCGCGGACTCGCATTAAACCTTGAAGAAGACAAGGTTGGTGCGGTGCTTTTCGGAGATTTCCAAAAGATCAAAGAAGGCGACGAAGCAAAGCGTTCGGGACGCATTATGTCAGTTCCGGTCGGGGATGCAATGATCGGTCGCGTTGTTGACGCACTTGGAAATCCGATTGACGGAAAAGGTGAAGTTATCACTACTGAATTCAATCCGATCGAAAGAATCGCTCCCGGAATTATTGATCGTCAGCCGGTTGGCGAACCTCTTCAAACAGGTTTAAAAGCGATTGATGCAATGGTTCCGATCGGACGTGGACAGCGTGAACTTATTATTGGCGACCGTCAAACAGGTAAAACTGCTGTTGCAATTGACACAATTATTAACCAAAAAGGTAAAGACGTAATTTGTGTTTATGTTGCTATCGGTCAAAAACGTTCAACCGTTGCACAAGTTGTTGAGAAATTAAAAGAATACGGTGCGATGGATTACACGATTGTTGTGTCCGCAACGGCTTCCGATCCGGCAGCGATGCAATATCTTGCTCCATATACGGGCGTTGCTATTGGCGAATATTTCCGTGATAACGGTCGTCACGCTGTAACGATCTACGATGATCTTTCAAAACAAGCGGCGGCTTATCGTGAAATTTCTCTGCTTTTGAGAAGACCTCCCGGTCGTGAAGCATATCCCGGAGATGTTTTCTATCTACACTCACGTTTATTAGAACGTGCGGCAAAAATGTCAGAAGCACGCGGCGGCGGAAGTTTAACAAGTTTGCCGATCATCGAAACACAAGCAGGCGACATTTCGGCATATATTCCGACAAACGTAATTTCGATTACGGACGGACAGATCTTTCTTGAAGCCGATCTCTTTAACTCAGGTATTCGCCCCGCAATCAATGTAGGAAATTCAGTTTCCCGTGTTGGTGGTGCGGCTCAAGTTAAGGCGATGAAACAGGTTGCAGGAACACTTAGAATTGACCTTGCTCAATATCGTGAGTTGGCAGCATTTGCTCAATTTGGTTCGGATTTGGATAAATCTACACAATCTCAACTCGAACGTGGTAAACGTCTGACCGAGATTCTGAAACAGAAACAATATCGTCCGATGGAAGTTGAAAATCAGGTATTGATTATCTGGTCGGCGACAAATGGTTATGTTGATGATGTTGCAGTTGAAGATCTAGCAAGATTTGAATTGGAATTATTTGACTTTATGGCAAATTCAAATCCTGCGACAATGCAGACGCTTCGGGACAAAAAGAAAATTGATGATGATTTAACGGCTGAATTAAAAGAAGCCGTTGGAGATTTCAAGTCATCGCATTGGAGCAGTGAAAAATCCACAGATGTTGCGGTAGTTGAAGAAACCGAAACAGACGTTGAAGAAACTGAAACATCTTCGGCAAAAGCGTAGAATTAAGTTCAAGGCTCAGAGTTCAGAGTTTAGAGTTGTAAGAAAAACTCCGAACTCTAAACTCTAAACTCTAAACTCATAAGAATTATGGCTAGTCTTTTAGAAATGAGAAGACGGATCAAATCCGTCAAAAACACACAACAACTTACCAAAGCAATGAAAATGGTTGCGGCGGCAAAGTTGAAACGTGGTCAAGATCGTGTAACTGCGGCTCGTCCCTTTGCTGTGAAAATGGGTGAAGTTCTCGGCGGTTTGAGTTCAAAGGTAAGCGGCGAATTTTCGCATCCTTTGTTAGACGAACGCGGCGACTAAAACTATTTTATCTTTTTAGTTACAGCCGATAATGGTTTGTGGGGTGTATTTAATGCCAACTTAATTAAAGCGACTGCAAATTTCTTAAAGGAAAATAACGATAAGCAAAATGAAATGATTCCCGTCGGCAGAAAAGGACGCGATTATTTCAAACGTCGTGAGATGAAATTTGTTGAAGAATATGTTGGTTTGACGGGGCAAGGACAAGTCGAACTTGCCGACGCACAAGAAATTTCCGCTAAAGTTATCAAAACCTTTACCGAAAACGAAGAAATTGACAAAGTATTTTTGGTCTTTACGGAATTTAAAACCGTTATGTCACAATTCGTTAAGGTTGAACAATTATTGCCGATTCCGCCGATCGAACCAATTCAAGGCGAAGAAGAAAAAGGTGCGGAAGCCGAATATATTTACGAACAACCGCCTGCGGAAATCTTTGGAAAATTGTTGCCGAAACAGGTTGAAACACAAATTTATCGGGCAATGCTCGAATCGGTTGCATCCGAACAAGGTTCGCGGATGACCGCGATGGATTCGGCGACAAAGAATGCAGGCGAATTGATTGATACTTTAACGCTCAATATGAACCGCATTCGTCAAGCCGGAATTACAAACGAAATTATCGAAGTAGTTTCAGGTGCGGCAGCGGCATCGTAAAACTAATTTATAAATAATTTAAGCAAGCAGAAAATATTTGAAATAAAAACTAATTTCGGATATTATTTGCTTGCTTTTTTGTTTATAAAAATCTATTAGGAGATATTTATTATGGATGCAGATACAATCGGTATCATCGGTATCATCGTGATGGTAATTGGTGTTTTGATAACTTTAATCGGATATATTTGGTTAATTATCACAGGCTTTCAAGTAGGCGGAACAATGTGGGGAGTTTTGAACATTTTCTTTCAGCCGATAACCGGAATAGTTTTCTGCGTAATGCACAAAACCGGATGGATTCCGTTAGTTCTGATGATTTTGGGAAATATTTTGATAATCGGCGGCTTCGTTCCGCTTGCGATGACAAGTCATATATTTTAACAAGTGAAGAATTATTCTTTAGATACTTTACGGCACGGACGATTTTTTCGTTACGTGCCACTTGTTTTGTGCATTTGTTTGATCTTATATGCCTCGACAACAAATGCTTCAATGTCGAACACTTCACGTTTTGTTCGTCCGATTCTTGAATTTCTTTTTCCTAATGCTCCCGAAGCGACTTATTTGATTTATCACGGTTATGTTCGTAAGATCGCACATTTTACCGAATATGCGACGTTAGCATTTTTGGCTTCCCGTGCTTTTTGGCATTCAAGCAAAGAATTTTTGCGGGAGTTTTGGTATTTATCAGCTTTACTTTTGGTTTTGTTGATAGCTTTGATCGATGAAATCAATCAAAGTTTAAATTCTACGCGAACCGGCTCGATCAACGACGTTTTGCTAGATGTATCTAGTGGACTGATAATGATTATCTTTTTGTTTGCTTGTAAGAAAAAAACTTATGCCCCTTAGCATTTTTCAAATAATCCTAGATCATTTGATTTTCTACTCAAATTAACAAAGTAGAAGCAAAATTTACTCAATAACGCCAAATATTAGACAAATATTCGTGAATATTTCCAAAATATTGGTCAATATTTCTCTGATATTCGATAATATTTGTCTAATATTCAAAGCAAGTAACTACAAAAAACGAAAATTCACATATTTATTGGACAACTAACATTTATTCAAAGCAAGGAATTAAGCAATTGATAGTGGTTTTCTTTTAGGTTTCTTTCCTCGACATAATTATAAATTTGATTCAACTTAGACTTATGAGATATTATTAGAACAATAGATATAATATAATCGTATTATTAAACGGTGAACATTAGAAATCAAAGGAGATATTAGATGGGAATTTGGGATAAAGTTAAAAGTGAAGCATTAAATCAATTTATTGAAGTAATTGAATGGCTTGATGAATCGAAGGATACGATCTTGTATCGTTTTCCGGTTGCAGGTCAGGAAATCAAGAATGGTGCTCAGTTAATCGTGCGTGAATCGCAATCAGCGGTTTTTGTTTTTGAAGGACAAGTAGCAGATGTTTTTGGTCCGGGAAAATATACGATTGACGGTGGGAACACACCGATTCTTTCAAAACTCGGTGCGTGGAAATACGGGTTTAATTCGCCTTTCAAATCGGAAGTTTATTTTGTCAATACAAAACAATTTACTGATATGAAATGGGGAACTTCAAATCCGATTATGCTCCGCGATAATGATTTTGGAATCGTTCGCTTGCGAGCATTCGGAGCGTATTCGATGCGTGTTGCCGATCCGGCGACATTTATCAAAGAAGTTGCGGGAACAAACGCACACTTTGATACGGAAGACATAGACGTTCAATTAAAACGTGCGATCGTTACTGAATTTTCCGATGCTATTGGCGAAATGAAAATTCCCGCACTTGATCTTGCCGCTCAATACAAAGAGATTGGCGACGTAATTCGCGGAAAAATTAACGAAGATTTTAGCACTTACGGTCTTGAAGTTACCAAATTCTACGTCGAAAATGTCAGCCTTCCGAAAGAAGTCGAAGAAGCAATGGACAAACGTGCTTCGATGGGAGCTTTGGGAAATGTGCAAACTTATGCTCAATTCCAAGCGGCAGATGCTTTGCGTGATGCGGCTCAAAACGAAGGCGGCGGAGCAGGTTTAGGTGCAGGACTCGGTGCAGGTTTCGCAGTTGGAAATCAAATGGTCAATGCTTTCGGCGGACAACAAGGCGGCGGACAGCAACAAGACGGTGGCGGACAAACAAACACCGTTGCGTGTCCAAGTTGCGGAACACAAAATAATCCGCAAGCAAAATTCTGTGCTGATTGCGGCGGCAAAATGCAGGTCGAAACAGTTCCTTGCGTAAAATGTGGAGCAAATTTGCGTGAAGGTGCAAAATTCTGTTCGGAATGCGGTTCGACGCAAGAAAAACAAAAATGTGCCGAATGCCAAGCCGAACTCGCTCCGGGTGCAAAATTCTGTCCCGAATGCGGAACAAAAACCGAAGCGGCAGCGGAAGAGTAGAAAGTAAAAGGTAAAAAGTAAAAAGTAAAAAGGATAAGAGCAGTATTGTTTCTTATCCTTTTGTTTTGCGTCTTTGCACCTTTGCGTTAAAATCATTCTTTAATTAATAAATTTCTTGGAGCAACAAATAATATGACAATTAGCCCTGAACTTTTAGAAATTCTCAGATGTCCGAATTGCAAATCGGACGTTAAATTAAAAGAGGATGAAAGCGGTTTGAAATGCACGAATCCCGAATGCAATTTAGTTTATCCGATTCGTGATGATATTCCCGTGATGCTCATTGATGAAGCGACAGTTGAAGAATAAAGAAAATGGATAGTAGCTAATGGATAATTTGGCATTCAATTATCAATTATCAATTATCCATTATCCATTATGATAGATTGGCAAAATGTCCGAAAAGTTCTCATTGTCCGCTTGCGATCTATCGGCGACACGGTTTTGACGACTCCTTCATTGATCGCACTTCGCAGGTTTTTGCCCGATGCACAGATCGATATTTTGTTGGAAGATTGGGTTGCACCTGTTTTGGATGGTTTTGAGGCGGTTGATAATGTTTTGACCGTTTCAAAAGATTCAAAAGACAGAATTCGAATCGCCCGAAAACTTCGCAAGGAAAAATACGATGTTGCATTTAATCTTCACGGCGGAACAACTGCAACATTTTTTGTTCGTGCGAGCGGTGCAAGGCATCGTGTCGGTTACAAAGATTATCAATATTCATTTTTATACAATCATCTGCTTTCGTCCGCTTCGGATTTCTGGCGGCAAAAACACACGCATTCCGCCGAACAACAGCTTGCGCTTTTAGGTTTCGTCGGCGTTCCCGTTGACGACAAACCGAAAAGTCGTCTGGCTGCGGGCGAAATTCAAAATTCAAGATTCAAGATTCAAGATTCAAGATTTGCTTTAATTCATCCGACCGCCGCGTTTGATACGAAACA
>JBGTHN010000145.1:0-3881 GCA_041746235.1 Pyrinomonadaceae bacterium
TGTCATCATTTCAACTTTACTTTCTCGCTTTTATCTGCCTTTGTACTGGGCTTTTTTAACAATTGTAATAAGTAGTCGCCCGTCTTTGATATTCCGCGTTATATTGGCGTTCTCAACGCTCGCAAAGTGCGGCTGGAGAACGGTTTTAAGAATTTTGTCATCTTTAGCTAAATTTGCTTCAAGTTCAAATTCCTGACCTTCGATCTTAACCCGTGCCATCGGCTCGGTTATTTCCGCATTTTTGCTTTTATCCGGCAAATTTTTGACTGTGTCGGCTGGTGATCGTTCGCTTGTTTTTTGTGTCATAATTATTTACCTGTTTTTTCCTGGTTCGTGGAGTCAAAACTACAATTAATTGCCAAAAAGACTACCTTGCGGGTTTATTTCGGTTTGAGGAGCTACAACGCTCGGTTCTACGCTTTCGTCCGATTTCTCGTCAGTTTCCAAACCATTTTTGTTGTTGACCGGAGTTGTCTGAGAAGTTTCGCTCGGTTCTACTTTGGTTGAGCGTTTTTTCTTTTTCTTTTTCCCACCGTCTTTTTCTTTTCTTAATTTGTCCATTACTTTGACGGGCAAATCGCCTTTGTATCTCTCAAACGCTTTTTCGAGTTCGGGCAATAGGTTTTCAGGAGTTACTTCGCCGAAAAGTTCGTGAACGGAAATTTGCGGCGGGAAATCGTGTGTTCTGACGCTCATGACAACTTTTCTTGTGCCAAGATCGGTTGGAAGTAGCTGAATCGTCGCTGTTACCGTGCATTTATCAAATTGATACGGCTCTTTTTCGGGCAAAACAATTGAACCGACTGACTCTTGCTTAGTGCTGACTTCCCTGTTTGCTTCAGTTTGAAGCGTTTCCAGTTTATTAGTTTCAGTCGAATCTATTTGCAGGGCTTCATTTTTCTTTTCTATTTTGGTGGTTTCGGTTTCAACAGTTTCAACCGATGAAGAATTATCAATTTGTGCAATTTCTTTGACTTTGGCTTTTATTTCAGTATTTGGTTCTGAATTTTCAATTTCGATTGTGTCCGACTCATCGCTAGATTCATTCAAATCTTTGTCGGTTTCTGAACTTTCTTGCTCTTGAGCATCAGCCGTTTGCACCAACCCCAAATATTCATCTTTTGAATCGGTATTAGTTAGAGTAATTTCAGATTTGCTTTCAGACGTTTCCGCCCGATTCTCAGGCGTTTTCGATACGACGCTGATCTCTCTCATTCGCTCCAAGAAATTACTGATAAAGATATTCTTGACCTGCACCTCTTCCGAGTCGCGGCACATATATTCCGCACCTTGCCAAATATCGAGAGCTAACTTTTTGTTGTTTTCTTCATTAGCTTCAAAGCCTTCGGTTTTAATTGCCGTTTCTGCAATTTCTTGTGCTGTAAAGACTAATTGCTCGATCTTTTCTTCATTATCAAGATTGATAAATGAGCCGCTACTTAAAATTTCCATATGATTTTTATCTCCTCTGACACAATCTATTAACCGCATTTTTTAGTCAAAGGGTTGAGTTTTTAAATCTATATGACGAGGTTAGAAAGAACTATGGCACAGTTTTGTGTCTTACAAATTTGTGCTATGATTGTTTTAATGGAAAATCCTTTTGAATTTGGTAGAGAATTAGGTTCGGACGAACTAGTTAATCGCACGGAAGAAATTGAAATTGTGCGTCAGACTATAGAAAACGGCGGCAAACTTTTTGTCATCGGTCCACGTCGCTTCGGGAAAACTTCTCTATTGAAATCCTCTGCTGAAAAGGCACAAAAAGAAGGAAATATAATCTTGCGTTATAACGCCGAAGCCTTTGCCGAAATTGATGGGTTGGTTAAAAAAATCATCGAGGACTCCGCCCGTTTCTTAAAAGGGAGCGTTGAGAAAACCGGCGAACAAATCAAGCGTTATTTCAAAAGTTTGCGACCCGAGATCAGTTTTTCGGTAACGCAATCGGAATGGAAAAGCTCAATTGGTGTAAAATCAGAGTCTTCAGCACAAAGTATAGGCTTATTAGTTGACGCACTTGAAGGTGTTGAGAAATTGGCATCCGAGCTGTCGGGAAAACGGGTCGCGTTGATAATCGATGAATTCCAAGAAATTTTAAGTTCAAACGGCATAACGGCGGAGAAGCAAATTCGTTCAGCGATTCAAACGCATCGGCACACGGCGTATATCTTTGCCGGTTCGAAGACCCGTTTGCTGACCGAAATGACGACAGATGCCAGCCGCCCGTTTTACCGTTTAGGAAGACTTCTTTTTATCGGCGAATTGCCACGTGGCGAATTTTCACGCTTTTTGCTTGATAAGTTTACTTTCGGAGATTTTTATTCGCCGAAATCAGATAAAAAAGAAAGATTAGACTTAACACTGAAGATTTTAGATTTGGCTGAAGATGTTCCCTATAATGTGCAGATGCTTGCTCATTCGCTGTGGAATCGTCTATCACAAATCAAAATTGGCTCACCCGAAACTTCCTTTTTATCGGAAAGTTTGTTAAATGAAACTTTAGAAAATATACTCCGTCAAAATGATCCTTTTTATACACAAGTTTGGAACGGCTTAACAACAATCCAAAAGAAAACATTATCGGCAGTAGTTGCGGAAGACGGACAAAATCTGCAATCCAAAAGAGTTACACAAAGAACAAAAGTTTCTCCATCTAGTATGCGGCGGGCGTTGGAATCAATGGGATCACAAGATATTTTGCGGCAGGAAGAGAAAGTTGGAATAATTCGGTATCGGTTTGAAGATCCATTTTTTGCTAAGTGGATAAATTTGTTTGCCTCATAAAGATTTATCTTGATTTCCCAAAACCTAAAATAACTCGCCCAAATTGGCTTGCTCAGCTTCGGTATCAACTTCTCTTAAAGGTTCATTCATTAATATTTTTACCCCATGAGTTACTTCATAGTCGGCAACATCTATTTCTATTTGTTCGAGTTCTAAGGTAAGTTTAGCCCAACGTATATTGTCTTCTTCTTCATCAAACGGCAGAATTGCTGAATCCTCATTTTTATCAACCGCTTTTTCTATTTTTTCACTCATATATTTAATTTCCTCTTCTACCTAAATTCTCAATTCTAGTTTGCACTTATCAACACTTTTTATGCCACCATCGCATATTTGGGGAATGTTGCAGGATTGTCTCGGACATTTTGTGGTTTATCAAGAGATTTGAACTTTTTCATAATGCGGGAAAGTGTCGAGTGAGTCGTTCCCATTTTGCTCGCTGCTCTACGAAAATTATTGTTGTTTTCCGATAAAACGTGCGAGATGATATTTCCGGCAGCTTTTAGTTGAATAACTTTTAAGTCATCATTTTTTGAATCAAAGGAAACCGTAACCACATTGTTTGATGTAGATTGAAAACTTTGCGGCGTTTCTTCAATAGCTGATTGTGCCGAGTCTGAATTCTGAATTTGATCTGAATGACTGATACTCTCACTTAAAACTCTCCTGACTTTTTCCTCTGAAATTACATCTTCATCCAGACATTCAACCGCGAGCCGTGTAGCAAAATTTAAGATCTCCCTGTAATTGCCAAACCAATCGTAATCTTTAAGCACGGCAATTGCTTGTTCGCTGATCTCGAAAGGAAATTTTCGTCCTACGGCAGATCGTTCTTTATCTAATCCGTTAAGGAGTAAATTTCTGATTTTTTCTTTTTGAAACCTGAGCGGAACGGTTTCGAGATTGAGAATATTGAGGCGGTCATATAGATCGGCTCTAAACCTTCCCTCAGCAACCATTTGTTTGAGGTTGCTTGAAGTTGCAGCAACTATTCTCGTATCAATTTTTCTTTCAATGTTAATACCGACACGACGAATACTTTTTTCTTCGACGGCTTTGAGAAGTTTTGCCTGAAGTTCAATTGGTATTTCGCCGAT
>JBGTHN010000146.1:0-2855 GCA_041746235.1 Pyrinomonadaceae bacterium
ATATTGGTTTGTTCCAAGTGAAACTTATATAAAATATGAAGATATTATTTCTGTAAAGAGAATATCTTATAGATATTCTTACGTTGAGGGTTTTGAATATGTGGATAATGAATATAGAAAAAAAAGCAAACTTAAGCAAAAACAAGAATTCCAGAAAAATTTAGAGGAATTTGTTAATGAATTGAAAAATAATCCAAAGGCAGAAGGATTTATCATACATAATTCAAGAAAGAAATCATTAAAACGAAATATAGCAAAAGTATATAGCCTAGCTAAAAACCAAGAAGTAAAATTAAGTAGAATAAAAACGGTAAAAAAATTGCAATTGGAAGTTGGTAAAAACGAAAAGTTATTTGTTGTAAAAAATGATAAAAAGGTTTTTCCTAGTCTGGCAATTGTTACTGTAAGTGATAAATAAAATAATTATGAGCAATAAAATTAGAGGTTACGCGGCGATGGAAGCCGCCGGAAAATTACAAGCGTTTGAATATGACGCAGGTGAATTGGGAAGTGAACAGGTCGAAATCAAAGTTACGCATTGCGGGATTTGTCATTCTGATCTTTCGATGTTGAAAAATGAATGGATGATGACGAAATATCCGTTTGTCGGCGGACACGAAGTGGTTGGCGAAGTCGTTGCACTTGGTGAAAATACGAAGGGTTTGAAGGTCGGCGATAAAGTCGGTTTGGGTTGGAATTCCAAATCTTGTATGCACTGCGATCAATGTATTTCAGGTTTTCATGTAAATTGTCCGAATCTGGAAGCGACGATTGTTGAACGGCACGGTGGTTTTGCGGACAAAGTTCGTTGTCATTGGGCTTGGGCAGAGAAGTTGCCCGAAGGTCTTGATGCTTCAAAAGCCGGACCTTTATTTTGCGGAGGTATTACGGTTTTTAATCCGTTCGTGCAGAATGATATTAAACCGACTGATAAAGTCGGCATTGTCGGCATCGGCGGTTTGGGGCATTTGGCGTTGCAGTTTGCGGATAAATGGGGTTGCGAGGTGACGGCATTTTCGACTTCGCCCGATAAAGCAGATGAAGCAAAAGAACTGGGTGCGGATTATTTGGTTGATACAAAAAGTGTTGAAGAACTCGAAAAAGTTGCGGGTAAATTCGATATGATTATGACAACTGCAAATCAGTCTTTGAACTGGGATTTGTATTTCCAAGCACTTGCACCAAAAGGAAAATTGCACGTCGTCGGTGCGGTTTTAGAACCGATTCCCGTTGGTGCATTCGGCTTAATTATGGCACAAAAATCATTGACCGGAACAGCAACGGGAAGTCCAATCGTTGTTCGCAAAATGCTTGAATTCTGTGCAAGACACGGGATAAATGCGGTCACTGAAGATTTCAAAATGTCAGAAATAAATGAAGCTTTTGAGCATCTAGAGAACGGCAAACCGCGTTATAGAATCGTTTTGGAAAACGACTTTTAACTTAACTATTGGGAATTTTTGGCACGAAATTTGGATATATAACTAAATATTATGAAATTTACAAGAAAAGCAGATGCAGAATGGACTGGAAACATACAGTCAGGGAAAGGAAAAGTCGCTTTGGGAAGTGGTGCGTTCGAAGGAGCGTATTCATTTGATTCACGTTTTAGCGAAGATAAAGAGCAACGCACGACTAATCCTGAAGAACTTATTGCCGCCGCTCATGCGGGTTGTTACACAATGGCTTTGAGCGGAAATTTAGGAAAAGCCGGATATGAACCGATAAATTTGCATACGACTGCAAAAGTTAAGATCGAAAAACAAAGCGAAGGTTTTGTTATTCCAAATATTGATCTGGAAACAACAGCAGAAGTTAAAGGAATCGAAGATGATGAATTTCAAAAAATTGCCGAAGAAACGAAAAAAACTTGTCCTGTTTCACAGGTTTTGAGCGGTGCAGAGATAAGTTTGAAGGCAACTTTGAAGCGATAAAATAAATACTTGCTAATTGTAACTTTCTTTGTTACAATTGATTTGTTTGCGGATATTAGATAGTATTCGGAAAGTATATTTTAGAAATAATATTTTATAGGAGATTTAATAAAATGGGTGATTTTGCAAAAGAAGTAAAAGACGCTAACTTTGAAAGTGATGTATTAGGTTCGGATAAACCTGTATTAGTTGATTTTTGGGCAGAATGGTGTGGACCATGTCGTATGATCGCACCAACTGTGGAAGCAGTTGCCGAAGGTTTTCAAGGCAAAGCCGGAGTTTACAAAATGAATGTTGACGAAAATATGAATGTTCCACAAAGATACGGTGTTCGTGGAATTCCTACATTAATCGTATTCCAAGGTGGCGAAGAAAAAGAACGCATCGTTGGAGCGGTTTCAAAAGAAGCTATCGAACAAGCACTCAGCAAATATGTTACAGCTGACGAAAGTGCAGTAGCGTAAGTCTTGGTTAAAAAAGGAAAGCGGTGAGCAGTGAGCAGCTTTTTGCATACTGTTCACCGCTTTAAGTTTAAATTTGAGATATGAATTAATTGTTTGTTATTAAAACTAAAAATATGAAAGCAATAATTGTTCGAGAATATGGTGAACCTGAAGTTATGAAACTTGAGGAAGTTTCTGATCTTGAGCCAAATAAAGATCAGATTTTAGTGAGAATTGAGGCTGCGGGAATTAATCCTGTGGATACATACGTTCGACAGGGAATTCACGCATCTACGCCCGAATTGCCTTTTACACCCGGAAAAGATGCGGCGGGAATTGTTGAAGCAATTGGCGAAAATGTTAATAAAGTAAATGTAGGAGACAGAGTTTATCTTGCAGGTTCTGTAACTGGAACCTATGCGGAATTTGCTTTGTGTGAGGAAGATCAGGTTTGGAGTTTGCCCGATAATACGACGTT
>JBGTHN010000147.1:0-5686 GCA_041746235.1 Pyrinomonadaceae bacterium
TAATTTATTGAAATGTTTTTTGCTTGCAACATATTGATTTTGAGCCACGAACAAACACGAAATTTCACGAAATAATTATTTTATTTTTTTCGTGTCTTTTCGTGTTTTTTCGTGGCTAATTCTTCCGCAATAAATAAATAAACAAAGGACATCCGATCAAAGCCGTTATCGCACCGACGGGCAATTCGCGTGGCGAAATTACTGTTCTTGCAACCGTGTCAGCCAATACAACAAAACTTGCACCGAATAATGCGGAAAACGGCAGAACATTGCGCTTATCACTTCCGACGGCAAGCCGAACTAGATGCGGAACTATTAAACCGACAAAACCAACCGAACCCGAAGCCGCGACACTTAAACCGACTAAGCCCGAAGCCGTTGCAAAAACTATTAAGCGAGTTCTTTCAATTTCCACCCCAAAATCAAACGCATCCCGTTCGCCGATCATCATTAAATTCAAGGCTCTCGCTTGCGAAGCTAAAATTATTGTGCCGATGATAATTGCAATTAAAGTTAAATAAAACCCGCCTTTCGTCGCTTGCGAGAGATCGCCAAGAAGCCAAAATGTAAACGAACGCAACTTCGTCGCATCGAGCAAAGATGTCATCAAAATTATGATTGATGATAAAAATGTAGTAACGATCACGCCCGATAAAATAAGTCGTTCAACATTCATTCCCGCACGCGATTTTGCCATTTGATAAACTGCAAATGTTGCAAGTCCCGCTCCAACCATCGCCATAATCGGGCGTGCAAATTCAAACGATTCAAAGAACACAAAAGCCAACATTGTGCCGAGTGCCGCACCGTTTGAAACACCGAGCAAATATGGTTCTGCCAAAGGATTTCGCAACAATGCCTGCAAACTCGCACCCGCAATCGCCAAACTTGCACCAACACACGCACCGAGCAGAATTCGCGGAATGCGTATGTCATAAAGTATTGCCGATTGAGATTCGGTCAATTCAAAGAACGATAATTTTTCACTTCCAAGAAAAATTGCGATGAAAATTGCGAAAATCAACAAAGCAATCAGACCAACGGCAAAACGAAGACTTTGGACTTTGGACTTTGGGCTTTGGACTTTCATTCAAATTTATCTGGATGTAAACTTTTCGCAATTTGTTCCAATGCGTCAACAATTCTCGGTGCGGGACGCGACAAAATATCCGCGTTCACTTTATAAACTTTACTATTTTTTACAGCATTGGAATTCTTAAAAACTTCATTCGGTTCATTATTATCTGGACTGTCCGATAAAATAATCACATCAGGATTTAATGCCAGAGCTTTTTCCTTGCTGATCTTTGGATAACCCGTTTCGACATCTTTTGTAACGGAAATTCCGCCCGCTTTTTCGATTAAGTCGGTTAAAAAAGATTCCTTTCCGATCGTGTAAAGCGATTTATCTATCTGCACAAAAGTCTTTATCTTTTCGACATCTTTTGTTTTTGCTTCAACATCTGCAACACGTTTTTTCAAAGTATTAATAACTTCAACAGCCTTTTCTTTATTCCCAAAAACTTCGCCAACCGTTTCGATACTTTTGTAAATATCTTCCAAAGAATTCGGATTTGTGACGAAAACTTTGATTCCCTGTTTTTGCAAAGTGTCGGTAAAAGATTCGAGTTGCGAAGCGGTTGAAACAAAAACGACATCGGGTTTTAGAGCGATAATATTCTCGATGTTCGGCTTCAATGTATCGCCAACTTTTTGAATTTTCGTTGCTTCTTCAGGGAAATTACAGAACGAAGTTACGCCAACTAATTTATCGCCCGCACCGACCGCGAAAATAATCTCGGTCAAATTCGGTGCAAGTGAAACGGCTCGTTTAACTTCAGTCGGCAAAGCTATTTTTTTTCCAAGATCGTCCGTAACTTCGCGTGTCGCTTGCGGTTTTTCCGTTGGCGTAACTTCGCTACGGCAATTTGAAAACACGAACAAACTCACGGTTAAACAAAATATCACCGAAAACCTACGAATAACTGTTTTAGAAAATATATTCATCCCAATAAAAAAAATCCTGCTTAAAATGTCACGCAAAAACGGACAAGATAAACAGGATTTTTTTTTTAATAATAATCAAGTTTAACCAAATGTCTTTACGCGAGACATAAAATACGGCTAAAAATGTTTTACTTCGGTTTTCTGACTTGAGCAGATTTAAGATTTAAGATTCAAAATTAAAGATTTTCATAAACCTTGAATCTTGAGTCTTGAATCTTGAATTGCTTTACAGTGACGCGATCGTGCGGGAATTGCACCCGACTTGCCCGAATTAAAAGCGTTTTAGACTTAACAAAGAACTATTTGAAACATTCAAAATATGTGAAAGGCAAAGTATCACGCATTTGTCGAAATTGTCAATCAAATATGTGTTACAAAACATCCTGTCTTGTATTTCAACTATGAATAAAGCTATTCTTTTGGCTGTAATAAAAAATTAAAAACGAGTTCATTTAAATATAAAACGATTATGTATCAAGACAAAAAAGTGATGGCGATAATTTTGGGCGGTGGTGCGGGAACGAGACTTTTTCCTTTGACTCAGGAGCGTGCGAAACCCGCAGTTCCATTGGGCGGAAAATATCGTCTGATCGATGTGCCGATCTCAAACTGCATCAATTCCGATGTTCTGCAAATTTATATTCTAACGCAATATAACTCGGCATCGCTCAATCAGCATATCTCAAGAACTTATCGTTTTTCGAATTTTTCGCAAGGCTTTGTAGAGGTTCTCGCCGCCGAACAACGTCGTGATTCTCTCCAATGGTTTCAAGGAACAGCCGATGCGGTGCGGCAAATAGTTCCACACATCAGAGATCGTGGCGTAAACACGGTTCTGATCTTATCAGGCGATCATTTGTATCGAATGGATTATAGAAAATTCCTGCAAAAACATTATGATACGAATGCCGATGTAACGATTTCCGTTGTTCCCTGCAATCCTTCGGATGCGGAAGGTTTCGGACTTTTGAAAACTGATAATGACGGAAAGATCATCGAATTTAAAGAAAAACCGAAAGGCGAAGAACTTGAATCAATGAAAGTTGACACAACCCGTTTCGGACTTTCGGAAAATGAATCAAATGAGCGTCCATATTTAGCTTCGATGGGAATTTACGTTTTTGATTATCGTCGCTTGATCGAATTGCTCGATGAAGATGAATCGAGAGTGGATTTTGGCGGTGAGATAATTCCCGCATCGATCAAAAACCTCAATGTTCAGGCACATCTTTTTAATGAATACTGGGAAGACATCGGAACGATCAAGGCATTTTACGATGCAAATCTCGATCTTGCTTCAACACTTCCGAAATTTAACTTTTTCGATGATGGATCACCGATCTATACACGCAGTCGTTATCTTCCGCCATCGAAAATTCAGCACAGCGACATCGGTTCTTCGATGGTCAGCGAAGGTTGTATCTTAAATGGTGTTTACTCACGAAACTCGATAATCGGTTTGCGAAGTCGTATTGACAGCGGCGTTCGGATTGACAGCTCGATCTTGATGGGAGCGGACTATTACGAAAGTTTTGAAGAACTTCAAATAAACGTTTCAAACGATATGCCACACATCGGAGTCGGACAGAACACGATCATCAAAAAAGCGATCATTGACAAGAACACACGCATTGGACACAACGTCAAACTCATCAACGAACGCGGAGTCGAAGAAGAAGACGGCGACAATTATCACATCCGCGAAGGAATCATACTCATTCCGAAAAATGCCGTGATCAAAGACGGAACAGTAATTTAGCAATAAGGTTTATGAAAATTTTAGTAACAGGTGCAACGGGTTATATCGGCGGACGCTTGATACCGCAACTACTTGAGAGAGGTCATCAGGTGCGGGCATTCGTTCGTGATCCGAAGCGTCTGCGTGGAAAACCTTGGGTTGAAAAGATCGAATTGGCGGAAGGCGATCTGGAAAATGCGGACGAGATCGCTGCCGCAATGAAGGATATAGATGTTGCGTATTTTCTCGTTCACGCAATGTATGAAGGAGAAGATTATGCGGAACGTGAAAAAAGATTTGCGATAAATTTTGCGAATGCGGCAAAAGATGTTGAAAAAGTGATCTATCTCGGCGGACTTGTGCCGACGGACGGCAAAGTTTCCGAACATCTTTCAAGTCGTGCGACCGTCGGCGAGATTCTCCGTGAAAAATGTCGGACAACAGAGTTTCGGGCAGGTCCGATCGTCGGTTCGGGTTCGGCATCTTTTGAAATGGTTCGATATTTGACCGAGCGTTTGCCGGTAATGGTCACGCCGCGTTGGGTTAAAAATCCGGTTCAACCGATCGCAGTTCGGAATGTCATCGAATATCTTGTCGCGGCAATTGAAAAAGAACCTCTCGGCGTAGTCGATATTGGTGCGAATGTTTTGCAATTTGTTGAAATGATGTGGCAATTTGCCGAAGTTCGCGGATTAAAACGCATTATTATTCCCGTGCCTGTTCTGTCGCCACTGCTTTCGGGAATGTGGATCGGTTTGATAACGCCGATCCCGAATTCGTTGGGAATCCCTTTGGTTAAAGGAATCATCAATCCCGTTGTTGCCGACACGACCAAAGCCGAAAAGTATTTTCCCGAGATCAGACCGATAAGTTATAAAGAAGCGGTTGAACTAGCTTTGGAAAAAATAAAAACGCTCTCGACCGAAACACGTTGGACGGGTTCACTCGGTCGAAGCGATTCGTATAAATTAACGGATAAAGAAGGGATGATAAAAGAAGTTCGCACGGTTTTAACCGACGCTTCGCCCGAATCTGTTTATAAAAGTTTTACGAGCATCGGTGGCGAAAATGGTTGGCTGGCGTGGAATTGGGCTTGGAAACTTCGCGGTTTGTTCGATTCTTTGATCGGCGGTCCGGGTTTGTCGCGTGGTCGTCGTCATCCGACCAAAGTAAATGTCGGCGAAGTCTTGGATTTTTGGCGTGTTGAAGACCTGAAAGAAAACCGTTCGATCCTGTTGCGTGCCGAAATGAAAGTTCCGGGCAGAGCGTGGCTACAATTCGAAGCCGTTCCGAAAGGACATCAAACTCAACTCATCCAAACTGCAATGTATGCTCCGAAAGGATTTTTCGGTATGGCATATTGGTATGCGATGTTTCCCGCACATCTTTTTCTGTTCAGCAAAATGGCAAACAACATCGCCAAAGGTGCGGAAGTTTACGAAGGAAATATCGACACCACCGAAATGCCTACAACCGTTTAGAGGCGAATTACAACCACAAATTAATTTACGTCATTTTTCTCTCCCGCATTAACTTTTTCTTAAATTATCAACTTCAAGTATTTCTCAAGGTAACTTTACTACATTTGTGCCGATAACTGTTGTAGTATTATCCGCAGTTTTAAAAGTTCCAATAATCCAAATTAGAAAAGTTAAGGAGAAAAATGCAGAAGAATAAATTTCGGTTCTACGCGAGTTTTGTAGCATTATTCATCGGTTTTGCACTCGTCATAATATCAGTGGGTGTGCAAGCCGCAACTATTTTAAACGAAGGCTTTGAAGCGGGTGGAAAAACTTCCTATACCGCAGGAAACGTAACACTTGGAACCGGCAGTTGGTATCTCAACGATGCCCTGAACGGAAATCTTTCGAGCGATCGAAAAAACGGAAGTTATTCAGCGAGAGTTCGCAATTCAGGCTCCGTGAGAATGAATTTTAACGC
>JBGTHN010000148.1:0-6401 GCA_041746235.1 Pyrinomonadaceae bacterium
GTAATTTACCCGAGGGGTATTTGCTATTTATCCTACTAGTCGAAATTTCGGCGAGTAAGAACTCTGATGTGAGTTCGATCGTGCCACAGTAATCGCCTTTATTTTCAGATATAAACAATGATTTTATACAGACCTTTTCAATAACAGAGCGAAGTTCGCGTATATTGCCACACCAGTTATAAAATTCCAAAACCTTTAGGGTCTTATCGCTTGCTGTAACCGTATGTCCGCATCGTCTGCTAAATTCGCCAAGAAACAAATGTGCCAAAGAAACGATTTCGTCCGGGCGATCACGCAACGGTTTGAGATAAATTGCGTGTGCGGCAATTCGGAAACGAAGATCCTCACGTATAAAATTCAAATCACGGTGCGTTGCGTAAATGATTCTCACATCTAATCGACGGGAACGGTTTCCTCCAACTCGGGTAATACATTTTTCTTCTACAACCTTCAGAAGTTTTGCTTGAAGACTAGACGGTAGTTCTCCGATTTCATCAAGAAAAATTGTTCCTCCTGTTGCTGCTTCAAACTTACCTATCTTCGATGTAACCGCACCTGTAAAGGCACCTTTTTCATAACCAAACAATTCGGATTCGATAATCGAAGGCATCAACTCCGCACAGTTTACGGCGACGAATGCCTCTTTCGACCGCGGACTCAGGTCGTGAATCAGTTTTGCGGTATGTGTTTTACCGGTTCCGGTTTCCCCTAAAAGACACAGATCGAGGAAGTCAAAACGGGCGAGAAGCTCAATGTTCTCAGTAGTTTCGAGAATGTTATTTTGCATTTGACTTTTATGGTTTTGCTGTTGCAATATCAACAAAACTCAAAAACTATTCTTGTAGGTTTTCCTTATTTGACGTAATAAAAACTTACAATCATGAATTACTTGTTCTAAATATAAAAACCCCGCTTAACCTAAAAGGTTACTTTTTGCGTGAATTTATTTTTTGAGCAATTTATTTAACCTTCGAATTTAGGCGTTGGTATTAATAGCAAATTTAGAAACGTATGACCCAGGTTCAACTGTGAAGATTTAATCATTGTTGAATTTAGGTGTCTGATGCAAGAGTCATGATTGAAGCTCTATTAGAGGAATTATCACCGATTCAAAAGGAAGAAACAGGCGAGCAAAAAGACTCTCAACCGCCGAATTGCTCCAGCTCGGAAGATTCCTTTCTAGCCGCGCTGCCTGTAGTAGAAAAAATTGTCGGTCGAAAGAGTTTCCTTTCCTGGCAATTGGATGTTTCCGATATGGTGCAGGGAATTACGTTGCGACTTTGGAAATGGCGGGATAAGTTTCGTGAAAGGAGCGAAGAAATGTCACTTGCTGAATGGCAGTCATTCGCAGCCCGCACTGCGTACAACGAGCTCAATCGGCACCGATCGAAAGTAATCAGGCAAACCAATCTGCCACTCAAACCCGATTCGACCAAGGAAGGCTTAGATTCCGTCGTAACTGAAACGGATTTTGAGGTCGATTCACTTGTAAAATTGGTTTGGCAGGAAATTTGCGTTTTGACACTCAGGCAGCGACGGGCTTTGTTGCTTCATTCCCCGGAAGTGATCATTTACTTTCTGCAAAGCGATATTGATGATGCGCAGATTGCTAGTAGTTTGGATTTATCAGATGGCAATTGGGCAGAAATAAAGAACAATTTGCCTTTTTCGGATGCTCAAATTGCAGATCTAGTTCGAGAAGATGCAAGCGAGAGGAATCTTGAATCTCTAAGTAGATCCATAAAGAAAGCACGACACGAAGCCCGCAAAAGGTTGAAAAGTAGAATAGGAAGATGAGCGCAATACAAGAACATTTATCGAATCGTCAGATAAGCGAATACCAATCCGGAGTGCTTACCGGTACTGAGTCTAATGAGATTGGTAAGCATCTTTTAAAGTGCGGTAACTGCCGAAATATGCTTCCGATACCTAGTGGCGAAAAGTTTTGGACTGAGCTAATTACTGAACGGCATATCGAAGAAACTGCCAAGTCGGCAAAATTAGTGGATTCTTCGTTATCATTTTTTTCAGTTATTTTTGGGGTGTTTAACCGACCCAGTGTCTTGATGTTTAGCGCTGCGGCAATCGTTGTCTTTTTTGGTTTACCGTTCTTGATATGGCACAGCGTAGAAGACCGAATGAGCCTTAGCGGGGAAGTTGCACAAATATTCGACCGGGAAAACGGGGAGACCAGTTCAAGAGTTAACGAAGAGCCGAAAACTTTAAAAAAATTTCCTGCCGATGGCATGGAAAGTGGCATTTCATCTAAAAAATCCAATTCAAAAAGAAAAGGTATTGTCGCGAACGAGAAAATATCCAGTAACCCATCTAAGAAAGAAAGATTGAGCTCAGTTTCTCAAAGAAAATCAAATCGCAACGCTAGGCAAATTAATTCCTATAAGAATAGGGATAACATCTCCTTGATTCGGGGCAGTTCATTGAATTGTACTAATGAAATAGTACTTGAGATGGAAATTGGCAAAGATCGCGAAGCAGTTGTATTGAAATGGAAAAAGGTTAAGAATGCTGCGAAATATCATGTTTTTATCTCTGACGATGACGAAATCCTCGTTGATGAGTATGAAACGGAAGAAGACACGACGTATTCCATCAAGAACAACCTGGATCCGACTAAGCTATACAGGTGGAAGTTAATAGTCACGCTGGAAAACGGTCAAAGAGTAGTTGGAGATTCGCAAAATTTCTCCGCTAACGACACTGTAAAGAAAAGAAGCAAATTTGAAAACAAGAGGCGGGGCGCAATTCGTTGTCCAGCAAAAAGTTAAAATGGTGAGGTGGTTTCTATGATGTATTCAGAGCTAAGAGAAGTATTTGGAAAAAGATTGATTTCAAACGGATCTCTCATAAAATTTGGCCTATTTCTGCCACTTATATTGGCGTCGACTGTCTTGCCTCAGGAAACGGATATTTTTCCGGTTCCGGATTCTTACAGAATTGAAGGAATTCCACCAATAAGGAAGTCTGAGGTTAAGAATCTCTTTTACGATCCTTCCGCGATTAAAAGCAACTTGATTTGGGATATCGACCGAAAAAACAAAAGGTTGTTAGTAACGGATGAAACGAACAACGTATATCTATTAGACAGCCCGTTATCAAAGCCCGTTAAATTGTTCGATAAAATTATTCCGAATTCGATTAAAGTGCGCGCTGACGGAAGTTCATTCGCTTTCAATTCCGACCACGAAGACCAAGACAATTACCAGCTTTACCTCTATAGTTTTAAAAATAAATCCATTAATAAATTAGTTACCCTCACAGGAAAGGACGAGTCTATTGACTCATTCAACTGGGATAAAAAAGGTGATTCACTTTTCTACACTCGGATTGATTACGATCAGAAAACAAGCAAAGTATGCCGATTCGATTTTCTCAAAGAAAAATGTTTTGCGGTTGATTTGAAAGGGATTTGGTATGTGATGGATTCCGATGGAGCAAGGGTTCTTCTGAAATACTGGAAGGCTTCAGGTAATCAGCAACTCTTCGTGTTCGATATTAATAGTGGAAAGTTGACAGCTATTGAAGAACAGGGAAATGCTCGAAAAAGTTTTCTTACCACTGATCGAATGTTTTGGACTTCCGAGGGGAACGAAAACTGTACATCTGAGCCTTGTGTTCTTTCTAGGGGGTTGAGTAATAGCGACATCAATCAGCTCAAACTCCCTAAAGACTTGATAAACATCAATGACATGAAAATTTCTCCAAAAGGAAATAACATACTGTTTCACGGTACAGTGAATGGTATGGATTATCTGCGGATTTTCCAACTAAAGAATAATCAACTTGGAGAAGAAATCCCACAATTTATAACTGGATCATATGTGATTTGGAACACCCGTTGGTTTTCAGATAACGAGGTTGTCTATACGCTTGAAAATAACGGCAAACCCGCTTCGATCGAGTCTTTTAAGATGGATTCGAGGAAGACAACGTTTTGGACGGAGGGGCGACTCCCTCCGCAGCTTAAAAACAAGGTCAAACCTCCGGAAGTAATTAAATGGAAGTCTTTTGACGGAATGGAAATTTCAGGCTATATAGTTGGCCCAAAATCCGTTCGAAAGAAATCTCCAGTATTGATCTACGTTCATGGTGGACCACAAATTGTGGATAAACCGATTTTTAATTTGCAAGATATCAATTTAGCTTCAAATCTTGGTTTGAATATTATTCACACGAATATTCGTGGCTCCAGCGGCTTCGGCAAAGAGTTCATGGATGCGGATAATAAGGAACGACGGGCTGATGCTGTAAAAGATATTCGGACATTGCTCGATTGGATCGAAAAACAGCCTGGGTTGGATGCTACTCAGATTTACCTAAAAGGGGAAAGTTATGGGGGGTTTATCGTGCTTTCAACTGCTTTACAAGAGCCAAACAGGATAAAGGGTGTGGTTGCTGAATATCCGCTGGTTTCAGTTAGTGGACTTTTGTTTCAGAATTCGACTGATGAATTTGTAAAAAACGAATATGGCGACCCAGCAGATATAAATCTAATTTCTATGCTTGATGGACTCTCGCCATTAAATAATTCAGATAAATGGAACAACATTCCATTGTTCATGACTCGGGGAAAGCTGGACACAAGAAACCCCGAAAAGGACGTAATTGAATTGAAGAATCAATTACAACAAAAAGGTTCAGAAGTATGGTTTATTTTTTCAACCGATGCAGGTCACGGCTTCGGGGGAGAATATGTAAATGCAGCATTATTTCAATTTCTGAAAAAACAAATAAACAAAGAATATAAGGAGAAATAAATGATTAGAATTAAGTCACTTTTGTGTATCGCGTTGTTGTCAACTTGTTTTGTTGGCAATGTGTTTGCTGGTAGTACTTTTAGTTATGGAGTAACCACTTTTTTTGGAAACGTGGTGGAATTTTTTGTGGGCGTTTATGAGGATGGAGACGATTGTCCATTGCGAATCTGTCAGAATTGTAAACCAAACACTATTTGCAGGCCGATCGATGATTAAGTCTGTAAATTTGGTAATCCAACTGGCAACAAGCCGTTTTAGCATAATCGGCTTGTTGTCGTGTCTTTTATGTGTGTCGTCAATTTCAGCGCAAGGCGTAAAACAAACCACTCTCGCTAACGCTCAGTTGGAGTTTGATAACGGAGATTATCAACATGCAATCGACTATGCGAGAATAAGCAATGACAAAGCAAAATTGACGAACAACACATCTTTGGTTCTTAAAGGTCTGGAAATAATTATCTATTCTTACATTGCTTTGGGTAACATCCGGGAAGGCGAAGAAGTTTTCAATGAATCGCTCAAAATTATTTCCGAAAGCCAGATCAAACCTGAAATAAGTTCAAATATCTATTTTTGCGGATCATGGCTTTATCGATCGCAGGGAAGACTTTCTCTGGCATTTGAGTTGTCAGAACGAGCACTTTCAATGGAACCGCAAAACCCCGAAGTTCAAGCAACCTATTATCTAAATATCGGTCGGATACTATTTTCCTCCGGGTTTGATGTTGCAGCTATCATCTGGCTTGAGAAAGCTGAAGAAATATTTGAATCGAAAACTGTGGGTGCTCAGAAAATTGAAATATACCGCTACTTATCACTTGCATGGTCCGCAAAATCCAATTTTCAAAAGGCTTTAAGATATGCTGAAAAATTGGTATCAATAACAGAAAACACGAAGTTCAAATATAAACACAGGGAAGGATTATTTACGTGGGGAACTATCCTAAGTTCTACCGGACGAAAGCAATTAGCATTTGCTACGTTCGAAAAAGGATTGAGAGCGTCGATCAGCGATGATAATTCGTTTCAAAGCTGTACTTTCGCAAATACCATAATGTTGAATTATTTGTATGATGGGGATACAGTCAACGCCTCAAAATACTTTAATCGACTTGAAACGCTAAATAAAAACAACGACTTTTCATCTGAAATACTGCTGGGAAAAGCAATTATTTTTGCTTTTGAAGGAAATCGTGAAAAATCAGACGAAATTCTTAGGACATTAAGTAATGACGATAATCTATCGGTGTTTCTCGTTCCAGGTTGGAAAACTATTATTGCGGAAAGGAATAGGGATTGGGAAAAGATGATTCGGATTAATCGGGAGTTATTGGAATTAACTGAAAAGTATGGTTTTCGAGACGATTTGGCAAATATCTATCTCAATTTCGCCAAGGCAAGTTACCAGTTAAACAAATTACAAGAATCTTCGGGTTATTTGAAGAAATCTCTTTCGCTTATTGAAGAAATCCGGCAATCGGAGAATCCGATATTGTCGCTTAGCCATCTTGAAGTCTTTCATAATGCTTATCGATTGCGTACAGAGTTGAAAACCGCGAGTCCTCAAGAATCGTTCGAATTGCTAGATGGAATGAAGGCACGTTTGCTTAATGACAGGATAAGTAA
>JBGTHN010000149.1:0-3260 GCA_041746235.1 Pyrinomonadaceae bacterium
GAACAACAGTTTATTCAATTATTTGAGCAATACGGAATATACGCTGTGCTTGCACTCTGCACAGTTGAAGGAGATATTACACTCTTACTTGCCGGAGTTTTCGCTCATCATGGATCGTTCGGTCAATTTAGTTTTCTTAAAGTTTATATTTTTGGAACACTAGGCGGAATGCTTGGCGATACAATCGCTTATGCGATCGGTAGATTATTTCGCAAAACCGTTAAAAATTACAGTTTTTATAAAATGGCTCGACCGCGAATTGAAAGGCTGATTGATAAATTCGGCGGGTTCTCACTCATTGTTTCAAAATACATTTACGGAATAAGAACAGCGATGTGTCTATTTAACGGCGTTGGGAAAATGCCGCTTCGCAAATTTTTGTGGATGGATTTTATCAGTTGTTCGCTGTGGGTTTTGATCTTATCGAGCGTCGGATATTTTTTCAGCGGAGCGATCACAACGATCATCGGTGATTTTGAAAAGATCGGTGTAACAGTTTTCTTTATAGCTTTATTTGGAATTATTATTTTTTATTTGATCGAACGATTCCTGCTTTCGGAGACGATCGAAGAAGCAAATCCGGCGACAATTCACAAGATCGAAGAGAAACTTCATTTAGTTGAAGAAAAACTTCACCTGACCAACCCGCCCGATATTACCGATGAAGTTCCTGAAGTTGAAAGTACCGACGATGAAGTTAAAAAAAAAGCTAAGGTTGCAAGTTAAAATTCTCGTTTGAAAATTCTTTTTTCCCACCTGCATTTTTTTTCAACTTGAAGTAATATCTCTTTTTATTTATAAGTCTTACTATTAAAAAAAAACCGAGGAAATAATTTTAGTGATAATCGAATCATCTGCCCCGACACGAGTGGATTTAGCCGGAGGAACGATTGATATTCCACCGATCTTTTTGTTTCACGAAGGTGCGGCAACCGTAAATTTCGCAACTTCTCTTTTGGCAAAGTGCCGAATAGAAACACGTACCGACGACAAAATAATCATCGAATCAATTGACCGCCAAGAAAAGTTTGAAACGACGGTCAATAAGATTGCCGAATTAAAAGATGAACCGCGTCTTGAACTGCTTTCTAAACTCGTCTATTTTTTCAAACCCGAAGTTGGTTTTAATTTTACAACCGAAGCACAAGCTCCCGCAGGTGCAGGGCTGGCAGGTTCTTCGACGCTGAATATCGCTTGCATCGGAGCGTTAAATAAACTTGTCGGAGATCGTTACACGCCCGACAGATTTATTCCGATCGCGGCAAATATTGAAACAACCGTCATCAAAGTTCCCGCAGGTTATCAGGATTATTATTCGGCACAATACGGCGGAACTGCCTGCATACATTTTCGCCCCGACGGCATTGTGCGAGAAGCATTAGCAATAGACACAAAGACACTCGAAGACAGGATCGTTGTAATTTATACGGGCGAACCGCGAAATTCGGGAACGAACAATTGGGAGATCACCAAAAGACATATTGACGGCGATAAAGAATTGTTTGAAATCTTTGATGGAATTCGTGACGGTTCGCTTGAATTGCGTGAAGCGTTGCTTGAACAAGATTGGACTGAAACAGGCGAAATTTTAAGCCGAGGACATCAGCTTAGAAAACGACTTTCTCCAAATATCACCACGCCTTGGATGGATGAAATTATTGAAAAAGCCGAATCAAACGGAGCGATTGCCACCAAAGTTTGCGGTGCAGGCGGCGGCGGATGTATCGCTTTTTATTGCGAAGAGGGACGCAAAAAAGAGGTCGAAGATGTATTAAATGCCGAACAGGATGTTGAAGTTTTGGATTGGAAAGTTTCGACCGACGGCTTAACCATCAACGAATTTTAATTAACTTTCGTCGTTTTTTAGTTCATTCAGAATATTTTTGATCTCGCCCAGTTTATCGAGCGGAATGCGTTTTATCATTTCGCTATAACCTTCGATAGAATCATCGCGTCGAAGTTTTCTGAGCGGATGTGTTTCGATATTTTGCGTGTCCTTTGAAGGTTTCCAATCATATAGGTCGCTCGGTTCGCAATTGAGCAGTTCGCAAATTATCTCAAGATGCTTACTATGGATGGAGTTCACACGATTGGTCAATAAATTTGTGGCAGTCGGACGGGAAATACCGTTTTTCACCAAGGTTGTAAAAGGATTTTCAATTCCTCGTAAGGCAAAAACTCTCTTTAAATTCAATATAAGCATAATAAACCTCCCAAATTCTACGAAGCATTTAATATAATCTACAACGCATTTGATAATATATACAAAGCATTTAATAATATATACAAAACATTTGATAATATATACAAAGCATTTGATAATATATACAACGCATTTGATAATATATACAATACTTTTGGTATTTTCTGCAACAATGTTGATATTATTTACATCATTTCAAAAAAAAACGCTGATCGTTAAGTCCTTTACAAATAAATCCGGCAAATGCTTAATAATTTTAACTGTACAATTTTATTTTATAGTTATATAATATCCTCAACAAATTAAAAATAACCTAAATACTATGCAAAATTCCTTAAATGAAACAGCAAAAATCTATCAAGGTGATTGTTGTGAAAAACTTCAAATTTTTAATGAGAAAACTTTTCAAGCAATCATCGCTGATCCGCCGTATTTTCAAGTTTTGCTTGATGAAGATTGGGATAATCAATGGAAAACAGAGGAAGATTATCTTGAATGGACGGAAGATTGGATAGAAAAATCTGCGAAGTTATTGAAAGATGACGGCTTGTTTTTTATCTTCGGGCAACTCGGAAAGCGTGAGCATTTGTGGCTTCATCTTTGTTCGATGGCAACACGGAAATTGCAGTTTCACGATATGTTAATTTGGGATAGAGCGGTCGGTTATAATGAAAGATATGACAGTTTTACGCCTTGTTACGAAATGATTCTCGTGCTTCGTAGATCGAAGGATGTAAAACCCTATTTTGATAAAGATGCGGTGAGAATTCCGTATAGCGACGCGAAGATCGAGCAATATTTGAAAGACAAACGCTATAAGGATTTGGACGCGAGAAAAACTCATCTTGAGAAAGGAAAATATGCGACGAATATTTTGCGTGTTCCCAGCTTAAAAGGTTCGTCAAAAGAAAAAGTCGGACATCCTTCACAAAAACCGATTAAATTGATCGAAATGCTCGTTCAATCGGCAACCCGCGAAAATGATTTTGTCCTTGACCCGTTTCTAGGTTCGGGAACGACTGCTTTAGCCTGTCAAAATCTCAACCGAAATTTCGCC
>JBGTHN010000150.1:0-17926 GCA_041746235.1 Pyrinomonadaceae bacterium
GGGAATGTGATACAGCCAATGTTTATGATGCTGTGTTTCATCCGTTGATCGAAAAGTTTGAGGATGAAATGATTGTATTGAGTGATACTGGGTTTAACTCTACGAGCGGCAATCCAAAGAATCTAAAGCTATGTAAACGTGGGACTTGGAATGTGCGAATGGTAGTTGAAACGGTGCTTTCGATGTTGACTTTGGTGAGTGATTTTAAGCGAGTGAAGCATCGGGCGTGGAAGTATTTCAAGATGCGACTTGGCTATACGATGACGATGTTTAATGTGTTGGCGAGTTGGTATGGATTACAATATGACAAAGATGGAATTCTGCATCTTTCGATAGCAGAATTCTCTCTTTAATTCACTAGCACCAAAGGTTATTTACAGTTTTACTGCTTAGTCTAAACGCATTTGCTCACCAGAGTTTTGATGTGAAAAATGCCTCGGATAAATTTGATAAATGGTAAATGGCGAACTTGGGTTAAACGCGAAAAACTGAAGGACAACTAGCAGTTGTAAAATTGTTTTAGAATCACAAAGTCCCGAAGGAGTAATTGTTTATTCTTTCGGGACTTCTTTTATAATCATATTAACCACCGATCAAAACAGTTGGTTCGCCTTTTGTTATTTTATTCGGTGGTCCGATGGCTTCGAGTATCGTATCGCCCATTCTTCCGGCGGGAAGATTATTTATCATAACGGTTGCTGAACCCGAAATATCAACACCGGGACCGTGCGGTGGAACAGGAAAAGGCGTTGTGCAAGTGTGTATGTCTGCTCCGGCAGCGGCACTTGTGATGGCACTTGACATTGCCGATAATGCGGCGGTTTTGGCGGCTTCTTCGGCAACTTTGGCGGCAGGAGCACCGGGAGTTCCGGCGGCGGCAACGGTTGCGGCTTGAGCAGTTTGAATGGCAGTATCAGCAGCTTGCTTTGCGGTTTGAAGTGCGGCGGCGGCGGCAAGCGGAATCCCACGCCACGCAGGAAAAAATCCGATTATTACATTTGTGCTTCCCGGTCCCAGCGATAAAACCGGCGGTAATGGATGAGCTGTTGTGTCTGCTGTGGCTCTGGCTGCTGGCGGCATATCTTAATTTCTCCTTATAATGCGTATGGAATTAATAAATCAGTTTCCAAAATGGTTTCTTTTGCTTTAATCAAATTATTTTCTGTAATTGTTAATTCGTATTCAGCTAAATTTTGTCCCTTAATAACAAAAATCTTATAATTACTGAAATCTACGAGTTTTGGCAGATTTATAACGGACTTATATTTATCTTGAAATTCAGAAAATTTCTGTTTTTGCTCTTCGGATAAATTTGGTCTTTCTTTAATGTCTGAAACTGAATTAATAATTTGAAAACGCTCGCCTTGTGATTTTGTGACCTCCAAAAAACTCACTAAATAAGAAATGCGTATTTGATCGGTTTGCAGAATGGTTTCGGCTTTGTTTATAAATTCAAAATACTTATCTTCATCATCGCCGATAAGTGCGGTGAAGTCTTCGCCAACTACACCTATATATATTTCGATCAGATGAGTTGGAGCAAATTTCACGACTTTATAAATATTTCCTTGTTTCAAAAAAGGCGTATCAACCGTTTGAATTTCGGAGTCTTCCTCAATAATTATCTTGCTAACTTCTTCATCAAGTTGGCTAACCCTTTTTGCTAATTCTTTTTTCTTGATCACCTTATCTTTCTCCTTTGTGGAATTTGGTGAAGTTTTCACAACATTTACATCTTCCATTTTCTTATCATTTTTAATTTTACTTGCAGAATTTATACAAGAATTCTGTATTATAAAACTCAAAATAACTGCAAATATAAATTTCAACATATTATTTTCTTATGGTGTTCCGCCGCCGCTCGGATGTCTTCCGTCCCAAGCATTTCCATAATAGTCAGGATAGCTTTCATGCGTGTTTGATGTTTGAACTTCACCATTGTTAAATCCTTCACGCACTCTTTCCCGACCTGCTTCACGACCAATTGCAGCAGCATCTTCATCACTTATATTGGGATCAGTTGCTCTCGCATCCGCTACGGCATCATTATATGCTTGATGATACTCATCTTGAAGCGGATAGCTGGTTGATGCGGCACTTGTATGACCTGATTCTATCAATTCATCGCGTGCTTCGATACTTCTGATAGTTCCTTCCGTTTCTTCGGTTAATTGAGTATTTACATAATCATCACGGGTTTGATTATCAATGTCAGCATCATTTCCTTCATTATGTGCTTCGGCGTGATTCATTTCGTGAACAAAACCCAGAGCTTGTCTGTCAGGCGACTGAGCAGGATTAATGTTCATATTATTCGTGCCACCGTTAAAAGTTGAGCCTTGTCCTCCGACAAAAGATGAAGTAACTCCATAACGATCATAAACTTCGAGTGCGTGGCGACCTTGGGCAGAATTTGCCAGAGTATTACGCATCGAGGTAATTCTCGGATCTTCGCCCGGACGTGGCGGTGCGATGTAATGTTGAGAATTCAATTGTCTGCGATTACGTCCGCGTCTGCCTCCGCCGCTTCTTGGTCGGTCAAGATAACCCGGTTCGCCCGTATCTGCCGATTCAGCATCAAGCGGATCGTCAATAACAGGATTTCCCGTTTCTGTTCCAAAACCGCCCGAATTTATTTTAACTGTTGGCGTTCCTGCAATTGTAATTCCCGATGAATCAATAACGATACAATTTCCGCCGACTTTCAAACTTATTTTTTGACTTGCTTCTAAAATTATTTGCTGAGCATTTAGTTCACGCTTGCCCGTAACTAATGTCTGTTGCTTGCCTTGATAATCTTCGACAACGTCTGCTTTTACGGCTTCATTTAATTTGTCGTCTATTCCAATGAATTGAGCTTCTTTGACGTGCAGATCATAATTTCCGCCGACAGTTATTGCTAAGTTTCCGCCCGGTTGATTGTCTGTGCGAACGCCGATTCGTTCCTGACGATTTCCGCCACAGGTTTCGTAAAATGATTCGCGAACTCTTGTGTCCATACGTTTTTGCGAATGTATGAAAACCTGTTCTTTGCCTTGTTTGTCCTCAAAACGCAGTTCGTTAAAACCTTTTCCGTCGTCGGGAGAAGTTCTCGTTTTTATATAAGTTAATGTTTTAAATTTCGGCAGATCATAATGTGGCATCACTTCGGGGTTATAAACCGAACCCGTTATTATCGGCTGATCAACATCACCTTCGAGAAAATCAACGATGACTTCATGACCGATTCGCGGAATATACATCGAACCATATTTTTTGCCCGCCAAATCTTTTGCTACGCGAACCCAGCAGGAACTGTCCGCATCATAAACACCTTCTCTGTGCCAGTGAAATTGAATTTTGACACGACCGTATTTGTCCGTAAAAATTTCCTCGCCGCTCGGACCGACTACTGTTGCCGTTTGGCTTCCCTGCATTATGGGTTTTGGAGTTTTTTTCTTCGGACAGAATGGTGTTGCTCCCGCTCCGTGCGGAATGCAACTAAAACTTGCCGAATAAGGTTCTTCAACTTCATCATCACTCAAATAAGACGGATTTTGTTCGGCTTCGTGAGTGATTTTTGTAACCATATATTGAGCATTTAGATCGTTATTCGGGTGGTTTTCCAATGTAAAACGATGTCCCGCAGTCAAAGTCGGACAATCCGAATAGCCATTCAAAACCATATATTGTGAATCAATCGAATGCATTGAGGTTTCAGCAGTTCTTTGTTTGTCGGGAAAAATCCCTTGCAGACTTCCTGAATCTTCTCCTCCGGTTCGATCAATTCCGTCATATTTTCTGGCAAAACCCGCCGGGAAATCATAAATTTCCAAAGTTTGATTATCGCCGACATTGTTACGACTCGGTTGTTGAACTTCGAGGCTGTTTGTCGGAATCTGGAAGTGATAATCCCGATAGATGATCTTGCCGCTTTGCAATTTATAATCAACCCATATATCCCTAATTGAGCTGATAAAATCTTCATCCGCATTACTCTTAATAAAATATGGAATTATATGTTTTGAAGGTGTATTTTGATGTGATTGCGAAGTGTTGGCAATAATCATTTTATGATTGCCATCTTTATGTTCAAAATAATAATAAAACCCTTCTTCTTCCATTAAACGCGAAACAAAATCGAAATCGGATTCCCTATACTGCACACAATAATTTCGGGATTTAAAATCTCCCTGTATTTCATAAGAAACTTCAAAACCTTGAAAAACTTCTTGAAGAATTTCTTTGACAGTTTTGTGTTGAAAGATACGGCTTTGGATATTTTGAGTTAAAAGCCAATGATGAGGAACGATCGTGGCGTGATAATAAGAAAACCGTGTCGAACGATTGCCTTTTGAAAATGAATTGACAATTCCGCTCAAGGTTCGTTTAGTATCGTCTCTGTGTCTGATAGAGATCGTAACGGCTTTGCCAAGAATAGAAGCAATGTCAACATCCGTCATCTTGTAGCTGTCTTCATTTTCTTCATGCAAAAGCTCAACTTCACAAGTGAAAAGTTCGGAAACTTCTTCGTTTATTGTAACTCTGTTAAGCAATAAAAAATCTTCACCTAAAGGAGTTATAATATTCAATAATCTTTCTTTTTGTTTGGTTGCCATCGGTTTCTATGATCTATGTATTATAAATTTAACAAATTTGGTTTCTAGCTTATGCCCATTACATCCCATTCAAAAGTAGAAAATTCTCTAAATCCATAGCCCGATACAAAAAACTCTCCATCACCGGTACTTCCAACACGGACACGTGTGAAATTCATTAGTCTCATACAATAACCAACAGAAGGTGAAGACATACGCACTTCACTTGTACTGCCGCCTACCATTCTATTCTCCCAATCACCGGAAGCGGGTATTGAAGTCGGAGAGCCTACGATTTTTGCCCAAGGATCATTTCCGGGTGCATACCAGCGATATGTCAATTCGACTATTGCGATTATAGATCCTTGTGTCAATCTAACAGTTGTAATTGTTGCCATTAATTTTTTCTCCTAATAATCATAATAACTTTATTTTTTATTCCGTTCGTTTTTATTTTTGTTAAGAATTCAATTTCTAAACGCACAACATTTAAATTGTTGCGAACGGATTATTGCTAATCTATGACGGAGGAGTTAAATAAAACTTGCATAAAAACTTGTTAAATTGCCGGACGAAATTAAATTATAAGTAAATGTCTAGTTCATTATTGATATTTTTCGTAGAGTCTTTCCTATCATCGGCTAATTTGTATTAGACCAGCCAACTTTACCGGGACCCGAAATACTTACATCGGAAATCGTCCAGGGTTTTGAATCAATATCATACGGAGCAGCGAGTCCTGCTTTTTCAATTCTTTCAGCGTTTTTGTGGAATACAACCACTGTATCTGTTGAAGGCGAGACCGCATTTGCCGCGGTGCTTTTGTAATCAGGATTCGGCACAGTCAAGTGTTCCGAATAATCCCAATCATAGCGGTCAACAACTCTTGCCTCATAAAAACTGAAATTAACATCATTGACAAGTGGAGGCGGAATTAGTGTAACACCGACATTTGATTTTAATTGAAATCCATGGAGCGAATAAAGCAAATCTTTGTCTTCATCGTTTCCTGTAATTTGATACCGCAGAGGAAATTCGACCAAAGATTCATATTCCATTCTTAATTCTCCAACACCGTTCCATCTACCGTCTTTCCAACGTGGAGCAATTCCGCCATATTTTCCTGCTTTAGTTTTTTTGTTGCTCAGAAAAACTTCTCGATGATATTTCAGAACATCAATGACCAGCGTATGCTTCTTCAAATGATCGGGCATTTCAAGCTTCAATACAGCTTTCGGATCACGATTCTTTAACCACTCCCGCATTAATAAAGGTGCTAATGGTTTTGCAACCGAACCCTTATTTTTATCTACAATATCTGCTAATCGTGAATAAAAGGCGGCAACTTCATTAACCGCTAAACTTGCTAATACATCTGCCATTATTACACCTCCATCGTCAACTTATATCGTAAATAAATTGTTCATTTAACACGCTGACATGAACCTTTGAAATTCCTTCGCCTGATGCCATCCGTGAAAGCACTTCGCCGCTCATTTCGGGTAGAAGCGAGCCGGTTAAGATATTGATGACGTTTCTTGCACCGCTGTCAACATCCGTGCAACGTGCCGCAACTGTATCAACCACCGAATCATCGTAAGTGAAATCCGCTTTATGATTGTCAGAAATTCGTTTTTCGATCTTGCGAAGTTGTAGTTTGACGATCTCTTTCAAAATATCATCGGCGATCGGATAAAACGGCACTGTGTACATACGTCCGAGCAATGCAGGTTTGAAGGCTTTAACAAGTTCAGGGCGAATTGCTTCCTCCAAACCTTTCGGATCAGGTCGTGTTTCGGGATCGGCACTCAAAGACATAATCAGGTCAGTTCCGACATTTGAAGTCAGCAGGATAATTGTATTTTTGAAATCAATTACACGCCCTTCGCCGTCTTCCAAAACGCCTTTGTCGAATACCTGATAAAAAAGTTCCATCACATCGGGATGAGCTTTTTCAACTTCATCGAGCAGAACAACCGAATATGGTTTTCGCCGAACTGCTTCGGTCAAAACTCCGCCTTCACCATAACCGACATATCCCGGAGGCGAACCTTTCAAACTCGAAACGGTATGAGCCTCTTGATATTCGCTCATATTTATAGAGATCAGATTTTTTTCTCCACCATAAAGTGTTTCGGCAAGTGCGAGAGCCGTTTCGGTTTTACCAACACCGGAAGTTCCAACCAGCAAAAACACTCCGATCGGACGTTTTGGATCGGTCAAACCCGCACGCGAAGTTTTTATTCGTTCGGAAATCGCCATCAAAGCGTGCTCTTGTCCAAGAACTCTTTCACCGAGAGTTTTTTCCAAATTCATAATCGCAAGAATTTCATCAGCAACCATTTTGCCGACGGGAATTCCAGTCCAACCCGAAATAATCTCGGCAATCGCCTGACCATTAACAACCGGCGACATCAGCGGATTTTCGCCTTGTAATTCTTTTAATTCGGCGTTCGCTTTTTTCAATTCTTCACGCAGAGATACAAGATCAATCGCTTCACCTGCTTCGGGAGCCGTAGCTGTAGCCGTCGAATCACCAGCCGAAGAGGTTTCAGAACTTATTTCGCTCGAATCCTCCGCTGTTGCCGCAGTCGCAGTTTCGCTTGATGTGTCGGAAATTTCTTCACTGCTGACTGCTGACTGCTGACTGCTCACTTTTCCGTCTATGCGGGACATTTCCAATTTAGTTCGTAAATTGCGAATCTTTTCGGTTAATTCTTTTTCTTTTTCCCATTGTTCATTTAATTCTTCGAGTTTGGCTTTCGTATCGGAAAGTTTTGCGTTGAGTTCATCCAATCTTTCATTATGATCTGAACCAGTAATTTCTTCGCGTTCAAGAGAATTTATTTCGCGTTCTAAATGATCAATTGTCTTTACCGCATCTTCAACTGCGGCAGGTGTCGAGCCTTGCCCGATGGCAACTTTGGCACAAGCCGTGTCGAGAACCGAAACGGATTTATCGGGAAGTTGGCGACCTGTGATGTATCGGTGTGAAAGTTTGACACAATCAACGATCGCTTCATCCATAATTCGCACATTATGATGTTCTTCCATTTTTCCGGCAATCGCACGCATCATTTGAATAGCGTTTTCTTCAGTCGGTTCATCAATTTTGACGACCTGAAAACGTCTGGTGAGTGCAGCATCTTTTTCAAAATATTTTTTGTATTCTGCCCAAGTCGTTGCCGCAATAGTCCGAAGTTCACCGCGAGCAAGTGCAGGTTTAAGCAAGTTTGCCGCATCGTTTTGTCCAGCCGCACCACCCGCACCGATCATCGTATGGGCTTCATCAATAAATAAAATTATCGGTTGCGGCGATGCTTTAACTTCATCAATCACCGATTTTAGACGGTTTTCAAATTCACCTTTTACGCCTGCACCGGCTTGCAAAAGCCCTAAATCAAGTGTGCGAACAGCAACATTTTTAAGTGGTTCGGGAACATCGCCGTTTGCAATGCGAAGTGCAAAACCTTCGATGACAGCAGTTTTTCCGACACCTGCTTCACCCGTTAAGATAGGGTTATTTTGGCGACGACGAGTTAAAATATCTATGATCTGACGGATTTCAAAATCTCGTCCAAGGATCGGATCAATTTTGCCTTCGCGTGCTTTTGCAGTTAGATCTTCGGCGTATTGGTCGAGGACTTTTGTTTTGCCCGGAATTCCGCTGGCAACTTGTTTTCCGTCTGAAACACCGCCGGTTTCGCCCAAAAGTGTGGCTTCGCGGTCTTCATTTGAATCAGCAGTAATTTTAAGAAAATCAGATTGAAGTGTTTCGGGAGAAATATGTGTAAATTCTTTGGAGATGTCTTGTGCAATTCGTGAAAGGCTGGCGACTTTAAGTAGAGCTAAAATTAGATGTCCCGAACGAACTTTTGCCGCACCAAATTCGATGGAAGCAAGTAACCACGCATCTTGAACCCAATCGGGAATGCGTTCACTAAGGCTCGGCGTGCGTGTGTTTCCCGTTTTTAAACGATCAAGCGAAGTGTTCACATCTTTTGTCAGACGGTCAATATTTATTTCAAAATGATTGCAAATCTTATGCAAGTCCGTATCATCTTTTTCGAGCAATTTCATCAAAAGATGCTCAATTTCAACATCATAATTTGTTCTCGAAAGGCACAAACCTGCGGCATCTTCCAAAGCACTCCGACAAGTATCATTTAATCTTCCAACTAAAGATTTTAAATTTACATTCATTACAATTTCTCCTAAAAATTTTCCATTCTTGGTCTTTGATTTTTGTTAGATATATAAATCAAATTTAACTTAGATTTCTCACCAAAAGCCAAAGACCATATATTATTTAATCCATCTGTAAAACAACCTGATCGTCATCATTTTCAAAAGATTCTGATTTTAGCCATGAAGTCCAACCGAGCATCGGACGACGTTTGGCACGGGTTGTTAAAATCGTGCTGGGAACTTCTTTTGCTTTCAAAATAAGCTGCACATCAAAATCAAACTCCAGATTAATCATAAACCGAACAATTGATTTTAAGGATTTATGTGCTGTTCCATCCGGTAAAAATGCACGAAACTCTTTAAATGATAATGCTCCTAAAATCAAACGAAATTTTGATTGTTGATCCCAAATTCTTGTACCGATAATCGCATCAAAGCCAAGCGTACTATTCGCTTCGCTTAATTTTGTGATGCTTTCTTTATCCAAGTCTATCCATTGACCGAAAAATTGTTCGACTTTTGCATTAATTTTGAAATAATCTGCGATAATTTGTGAGAGTGCGGTTGCCGAATGAGGTTTTTGCATAATTAAACCGCTATATGGCAAAAGCGATTCGTCTTCAAGGTGCATTCTGCCACGCAAACCTTCTGTGCCAAGTCCGACGAAATCAAAAAGATATTTTGTAAAAGAATCGTCGCCGCGTTCATAAGCAACAGGAAAGCGATATTTTTCCCAAGCCCGGAAAAACATTGAAACCGCACGATGTGTGAAAATATCCGTAAATGCCCATAAAGCTGTGTCGCCATATCGTATGCGACTCATTGCAAGTTCGGTGTAATGTGTTGGCATCACACCGCTTACGCCGATAACGCCCATAAAGTTGATGAACATTTCAAGTTTTTCTTGTTCGTAATATTCATCAAAAGTCTTACCAAATTCGTGAACTTCGCTCGGCGGAAAATCAAGTGCCACACGCGAACGGAAACGCACGATTTCCTCATTCGGCATCGCTTCACGTCCGACTGGTTTTTTATCGGTGTAAATTTTTTCGAGTAGTCGTACGGCTTGAAAAAATTCAAACCGAAACGGCTCATCGTAAAGTTGTTGATTTAATGGTTTTTGTGCCATTTTTGAAACGTATTAAAGTAAAACTTGTTCACCCGTTCTTGGTTTCCAACGCTTGATTTCGCCTTCGCGTTGTTCGGTTTGAATGACGAGTTGATTAAATGAATTGAGCGAAGCATATACGCCTAAAAATCTTTCCAAAACTGATGCAAAAAGATATAAACCGCTCCCGACAAATTGTTCTTCATCGAAAGTTATGGTCGTTTCCAATCCACGAACAAAACCCGCACCGACTCTCTGTCCGATTCGTCGCACAACTGTTTTTGATTCGACGCTTTTTATTCCAAGAATCTGATTTCTGGTGGCGGAAGTATCTTTGAAGTTATAGAGATTCAAAATTTCCTGCAATGCTTCGGGCGAACCTTTTTCGTCGTTGACCAAAGACAAATAATTTAAATTCAAATGAGAAATCAAACGCCATTGCACGGAACGTCTCTGCGGCGGACGAATCGTTTCCGTCGGTTTCGTAAGACAATGAACTTTTGAAAGCAAAGCCGCACCTTCGATCTCAAAATCGCCTTCTTTACCGCCGAAAGGAAGTTTGCCCGGTAAATCCCGATTGGTGCAGGTTGTTTTAACTGTCAAAACCTCAGTTGCCGGAACACGCGGATTAAACTCTGAGTCAACCAAAGTCATAAATATTTCCGTTCCGTCGTCATTCTCTCTCTGTGAGGCACGCCTGTTTGCATACCAAAAAGATTTTTCCATTTGTTCGCCATAAGAGTGGCGAAGCGAATAAAATGGCGAAAAACTTCGCGTTGTATTTGTTCGCGGATCAATGGTAAGCACTTCGTCAATCGAATAAATTTCCGTTGTGTTTTGTCTTGGAATATCGGGAATTATTTGATATTCATATTTTTGCTGAGACAGATAGATCGGATCAGCCGGACGTTTGAAAAGATTAACTATCGGTGTGCATCCCATACGAAATGTTTCTTTTGTAATTGGTGCGATCGGTGGGGTTACGTCTTTTAAATGAATCAATATATCAAAATGGCTACCAAATTTTTTGGTGATGGCTTGGTCTAATCCGTGAATATCGAAAAACAAAAATTTGTATGGAAAAGCAAAATATTCGGTTAAAAGCCTGTAACCCGGAAAAGAACGCTTTGTGTATGGCAAAATGGCTTCATCTTCCGCAAATCCAACTTGTTTGATAGCATCCGATGATAAAACAATCGGGTCAGGAAGTTTTAATTCCATATTCGTAATTGTTTGCAGAGTTTTTCCCGTTAGCGGAGTGTCTTTCGGACGAAATTCAACTGCTGAAGCGTGATTGAAAATAATTTCATAAAGCGGAAAAACAAGTTGTGGATCACCATTAAGATAAAATCTGATATATTCCGGCGGTTTGTCCGTTCCACCGACCTTCATTTCGTGAAGACCGGCACCTCCATAACAACGCATACTCAAACGTATGTAACTTTCGGCATATTTTCCTCGTCCATCCTTTGGTGAATTTGATTCAAGTGCGGCTTCTTCCAATTCAATTGGGAAAAGTAAAGTTTCATAAGTCGTGCGAAAATGGCAAGGCGTTCCTTGCACAGGACGCGAGTAGAGTTTTGCACCGCGTTCCATTTTCTGCACCGATGTTAGTTTGTCTTTTGGCGAGCCATAAGACATTTCTGTAATTGCCATCGAAGGAATCGGCGAAAGATAATGCGGATATAAAACATTTAGAAAAGATTCGGTGATTTCAGGGAGTTCGTCATCAAGTTTTAATGACACGCGACCTGTCAGAAACGCAAAGGCTTCGATCATCCGCTCAACGTGCGGGTCTTCAACTTTTTCTTCATCCAATAAAAGCCGTGTGGCAATTTTAGGATAACGATTGGCAAATTCCGCACCCATACGTCGCAAGAAAACTAGTTCCCGCTCATAGTAACCTAATAATTCATCACGCATAAAGTTATTTTATCACTTTAATTTGTAGTTTCTAAAGATTATAAGAAAAAAAGATGCGGTTGGGAAATCTCTAAAATTCAACCGAAACTTAATATAAAATGGCGGTCAAAGACCGCCTCTAAACTAATTGATTGAGACAAGTATTTTACGGCAAATACATCATTGGAATCGGAACATTTTTGTCAATTCTGGCATTAAACCAAGACATATTGCGAACAACCGGATTGCCGAATGCCGGATCATTAACATAAAGTGTATCGTCTGCGTCCACGCCTGTAATGACAACTATATGATTCACTCCGTTCCATTGACCTGCCGCCCAAATTGGACCGTAACTTCCTAAATTATTATCAATAAACAACCACGAAAAAGTTTGATTGACTTGTGGCAAAGTTTCTAATCCTAGATCACGAGCTAGGTCAATAAATTCTTCTGCCTGTATTCCTTGATCATCGTCATATTCACTAGGAAGTGGATGAATACAAGCATTCCTTTTAAAACCATAAAGCATACGTGCCGAAGCGTGCCAACAACTATTCTGTCTTTCTTGCATAATGTGCATTACATCAAGTCTCATATATTTCTCCTTACTTTAAGATTCTTTAACTGCAAAGTCACCGTTTCCAAGTTGCAGAACAGTGTCAAAAACAATTGGTTCGGGACTTGGTTCGACATTCAAAAATGCTTCAATTCTGAAATGTAATGTTCGGTCAATGTTGTTAATGGGTTCAAGTTTGATCTTTACATCTAAAAATCTCGGTTCAAAGTTTTTTATCGCTGTTTCTAACGATTGTTTCATACTTTTTAATTCGATATGATTACTAACGCTAATGGCTGTAAAATCGGGAAGTCCGTATAAAGCTACCGAATTTGGAGTTTCTTCCAGACGTTCGTCAACCTCGCCAATATAGCTACGTGTATTTAAAAGCCACTCCAAATCTCTACGGACTGAATGTTTAAGTTCGCTTAAAGATTTGGAGCGGGATTTGGGGGCTTCTTGTGATGCTTTAGGTTCAAAATCCAGAAGTCGGTCAAGCACCGAGGGTGTTACGCGGATTTCAAAATCATCTCTTTTTGCCATTTTGCATTACAAAATATACAAACCCGTCGATAGGCTCGGCGGGTTTGTATTTTCAAAAAAGTTAAAAAATAAGATCTGAGATCGTTAAGAACCGAAGATCTTATTTTGATAAAGATTCTATGCACCTGAGCCTGAAACAGCCTTTGTATCATAGGTAACATTGTTTGTTTGTGATACTTTACCGTCTGCTTTTTGTACATAGTATTGTTTTACAATAGCCGAATAGTTAAATGAAATCTGATCCATTGGTAGCGTACTGCTTCCATTGCTTCCACCAGTTTGGTAAGAAGAAAATACGAGATCTTTAAATGTAACTTTTAGGTATGTATATGGTTCGCCATTACCACCTGTCTTGCGGCAGGATAAAATAGCTTCTTTAAAGTGCGTACCTTTGCAGGTATGTAAATACACTTGAAGACTTGCTGTTCCACATTGAGTAACAAAATGGAAATCCTGTAAAGAAACTTTTCCTGTTCCCAAACCTTGTCCAACTGTTGCCGAACCGGAGTTACTTGCTCCATCCGACCACGATTCAACTTGAATCGCATCTACAAATTCCTTTGCTAACGACTCACCTTTAATACCTTGTATCTGTAAATAATAATCAGCTTCTGCCATTTTAATTTTGCTCCTTTTCTAAAAAATAATAATTGTATTGCCTATTAGCGATTTAACCAATTTATGATTTTCACTAACTGCTTACAATATCTATGACGACGTGGAAGATTCCTTTTGCATAATTTTTATTTTTTTTTAACATTTTTTTTTATTATTTGAAAAATGTTTTGATGACAGACTTTTGACCGTCATCAAAACATTAGAACCTTGTTACCTACTAGCCTTTTGATTTCGGCAATTCAGCCACGAGTCGCAAGGACACTGAGAGTTCATCAAGTTGGAAGTGTGGTCTTAATAAGGCAACTGCCTTGTAAACTCCCGGTTTACCGGGAACTTCCTGAACTTCAACTTTTGCTTCACGCAATGGATATTTCGCCTTTTGGTCAGCGGGAGCAACGTCATTTTCCAAAACGTAATTGCTTATCCAGCGATTTAAGAATAGTTCGGCTTCATCACGAGACATAAATTGACCGATTTTGTCTCGCACCATTGCTTTTAGGTAATGTGCAAAACGCGAAACAGCAAACATATATTGCAATTGCGAAGAAAGTCTGGCATTTGCATTGGCTTCATCCGTATCGTATTTTTTCGGCTTGTTGCTGGATTGAGTAGCGAAAAATGCTGCATAATCCGTGTTTTTACAGTGAACGAGCGGGATAAATCCGTTGTCGGCAAATTCCTTTTCGCGTCTATCGGTAATGGCAACTTCTGTTGGACATTTCATAGCGACTTCGCCTTCGTCAGTTTCAAAAGTATGTGTCGGTAAACCGTCAACCAATCCGCCACCTTCAACACCGCGAATTGCCACGCACCAACCGTGCATCGAAAATGCTTCGGTCAAGCGTGTGCCAAGAGAATATGCGGCATTTGACCACAAATATTTCTTGTGATCCGTTCCGTCAACATCTTCTTCAAACATAAAACTTTCCGTCGGTCTTGTCGCGGAACCGTAAGGCTCCCGACCCAAAACGTGCGGTAGTGTTAAGCCAACATAACGTGAATCTTCCGATTCGCGGAAACTTCGCCACTTCATATATTCCATTTGGTCAAAAATCTTGGCAATATCACGAACTTCCGTCATATCAGAGAATTCATCCCAACCGAAAAGTCCGGGTGCGGCAGCACTCAAAAACGGTGCGTGGGCAGCAGCAGCAACTTGTGAAATGCTTTCCAGGAGTGCCATATCCTGCGGATGATTACCAAACTCATAATCACCGATAATTGCTCCGTATGGAGCTCCACCAAATTGTCCATATTCTTCTTCGTAGATTTTTTTGAACATTGATGACTGGTCAAATTCCAATGCCCGTTCAAAATCTTTAAGAAGATCTTTTTTGGTTGCTGACATAACACGAATCTTTAATTGCGTTCCTGTCAGACTGTTTTTTACTAGATGATGAAGTCCACGCCACGAACCTTCGATTTTTTGAAAATCTTCGTGGTGCATAATTTCATTCATTTGTAATGAAACGAGCCGATCAATTTCAGCAACGCGGGCGTTAATTGTTGCGTCCATATTTTGCGACATCGTAATTTCGCCACTCATTACCTGACTGACAAATTCCGAAATCATATCTTTGGAACGCTCTTTTTGAAATTCATCACGTGCCATTCTGCCTTCGGTTAAAATTTGGTCGAGAAGCCCGGTTTCCTGTTCCTGTTCTTCAACCTGGGCTACTGCTTCTTGTTCTTTCTTAGCCATTTAATTTATTCCTCCTTATCGCCTTCGTTACCGCTTTTTTCTATGCCAAGTGCATCACTCAATTCTTTTTGTTTTCCGGCATCTGAGATTATGTCCTCAAGCAAAGTTTCCAATTTTTCATTGCCGTCCATTTTTGTTCGTAAGTCGGTCAATTTCTGACGTGCTTCAACTAATTTGCGAAGCGGCTCGACTTGCTGAACAATTTGATCCGGCTCAAAGTCTTCGATGTTGCCAAACTTGAGTTCAATTCCCATCTTGCTTCCATCATCTTGCAATTTATTTTCAACCGTATAAGCAAGACGTGGGTTCATACCAGCCATAACTTGATTAAAATTGTCGGCATCAATTTCGACAAATTTTCGGTTTTTCAAAGCCGGAAGCGGCTCTTCGGGTTTTCCGACAAAATCACCCAAGACACCTATGACAAAGGGTAATTCTTTTAACTCGATAGCATCCCCGATTTCCACATCATAAGTGATCTGGACTCTCGGTGGACGCACACGATCCAACTTGTGCTGTAAACTTTCTTTTTTAGGCATTAAATTTATCTCCTTTTAATCTATTTTTAATTGTTTAATCAATAATCTACCTGCGTTTTCAAATTTCTCAAAATTTATTGAAATTCCTCTTGATTCTCATTATACATTTCCTCAGTTGACGCTGTTGTTTCGTCAGTATTTTCCGTGCCGGTGTTAAAGCCAAGCGTCTGGCGAAGTTGAAACAAAATTGTTTCATCTTTAATAACATCCTGAAGCCAATTTTCAAGCGGCATATTTCCCCATTTAACTGCCCGTGTTACTAAATAAGAAACGGGACTGTGCGGTTCGGTTTTACGGAAAAATGTAGCCAGTTCCACCAGACGTTTCAAAGCATCTTGCCGATTTTGAATTGCACCTTTGGTTGATGAAACAGAACCTTTTGTTGCGACACTTTCTCCATCTTCACCGTCTTCGCTTTCAAATACTTCATCCTCAAATTCGTCCGGCTCTTCGTCTCGTTTTTGCTGTAGAATTTTTCCGGTTTCAATTGCGATGTCTTCCAAAGTTTTTCTTATTTCCATAAGACTCGGAGATTGATTCACGTCAAAATTTTCTTCAATAACAAGATTTAGTTTCTTTAACTCATCCTTGCATTCTTCGATGGCGACATTTAATTCTTCACAGAATGCACGACGGGTTGCACCAATTGCTTTACTCCATTTGTCTGCTGTAACTTTGTTTAATTTGTTGGCTTCCGCCTCCAAAGCCTTAAACTTATTTTGCTCTTCATATTCAAGCATTTCTAGGTTATCAGGCATATAATATTTTTTTGAATCATAATAATCAAGAAAATTATAGCCATCGCCATCGGTGATAGTAGCTTTATTTATTGCAAGTGCGGCTTCTCTATCGAACCACGCAATAGCGTTGGCTCGCCCTTCCATATCACCTTCGTCAATTTCGGGATAGAGCGTTTCCCAAAACTTTGCCATCAAACCACTCAACAATTTCAAACTGTCACGCAATCCTGTGAATCCGTGTTTATTAACCAATGCTTCGGAAAGCCAAGCGGAAATCTGTAGATCTTTTGATTCTTTTTCAATCACCGGCTTAGCCAATTCGATAACTTTCGAAAAATCGGCAACCTTTAATTCCATTCCCAAATCTGCTTTTCCTAAAGCTTCATCTTCCCGACGTGCTTCAGCGATTTCGTCATATACACCCGAATATCGCATATATTCGCCCGAAGGATTTTCCTCGGAAATCGGCATTAACAAAGCATTCAAATCTATTACTGCAGGTTTTGAAAGTTTATTGACAGGTTCTTCTACTGCCGCGTCCGTTTGTAATTCCCCGGTGGTGGCAGCTTCCGTTGTTTCTTCTGTTTGTTCCAATTCGTCACTCATTAAAGAAATTTCTCCAAAAATTTATCGAATAATTACAAATTTATCGTTTTCCCATTTTATTTCATAGATCAAATAACCCGTATCGTCATCATTAATTTTTATTGTTGTGCCATATCGTGGCAGTTCAAATATATAACTAATCATTTCGGCATTTGAATCGTTTCTGTCACGGCGAAATTTTTCTCGCAATTCATCTTCGCTGATCGTTGGAATCATTTTGTTTGTAACATTTTCCATTTTTCCATTGACCATCTTATACGCATTTAATTCCGTTCCGCACGCCGGACCGCACGAGTTTTCGCCAACAAGCAAAATCGCCGAACCGTTTTTCTTTCTAAACAGAGCAACTTCGATCCAACCTTCAAATGCTCCTTCAATTTTCAAGTAACCATTTTTAGTGTCTTTGACTGCTATTTTTGTATATTCATCGTCAAGTATATTCGGACTCAGAAGATTAGCATTTGCAGGTAACAGTTTGTAATAATCCAAGACGTTTAGTTTGTCCTTTTTATTTTTGGTTTGTGCTTGAACTGCAAAAACCGAGCAAACTAGAACAAACATAATTGCTAAAATTGAAATATCTATCTTCTTCATCTTATTCTTCTTCTTCACCATTTGTTTCATGAATAAATTCAATCGTTTCGATTTTTGAAATTGGCATATATCCGCCATCATATTGAAATGTGCGAACGCCTTCGCCGATAAAAATATCTTCGCCAACCTCTCGCCAATCAGTAACTTTTCCTAAACGAATTTGATCATTATCATTCTTAAAAGATTCTGCATAGAGTGTCGGCAAAAACATTTCGCCTTTTGTCCCGTTTGTCATTGTTACTTCTGCTTG
>JBGTHN010000151.1:0-8698 GCA_041746235.1 Pyrinomonadaceae bacterium
ATTCAACGAGAAAACTATCATATTTAGCTGATAAATATTCACTACAATGGTTTTCCATTTCATCAAATAATATAGCTTCGGGTTCATCTTGTGAATAAATAGAGTAATTAAGGATTAAAATAATAAATGTGAAACTTAGTAGTAGATTTTTCATAGTAATAATTCCTATTGTTTCAATTCAACTATTGTAGCACCGTTTCCGCCTTCATTTTGTGGAGCGAATCCGAAACTTGAAACGTGGGGATGACCTTTGAGGAATTGGTGAACGAAGTTTTTTAGAACGCCTGTGCCGAAGCCGTGAACGATGCGGACTTGGTGCATTTTGTTGACGAATGAATCATCGAGGAATTTATCAATTTCGTCTTCGGCATCGAGCGTCGTTTTGCCGATCAGATTTAATTCTGATTGCACACCTCCGAGTTCCATATCGATATTGGATTGCTTGGCTTTCTTCTGTAAATTTTCGAGTTTGTTCTTACTTTGTTTTTGTTCGTCTTCGATGGCTTGCAGATCGTCGAGTTTTTGCTTCATACGCATCGAACCGACCAAAACTTCTGCACTTTTCCCACTGATCTTTTCAACCTTTCCGAGTGTGCCGAAGTTTTTTAGCAAAACTTTTGAACCAAGCACAATTTCAGAGTCCAGAGTCCTGTGTCCAGAGTCCAAAGTCTGTTTTGAATCTTGAATTTCCGATGTTGAATTTTGAGTCTTAAATTTTGAATCAAAAACTTTGGACTTTGGACTTTGGACTTTGGACTGAACTGTTTCCGCTTCTCGCTTTAGTTTTGCTTTGTTTGAAGCGATTTCCTTTTCAAATTTCTTTTGTTCCTTTTTATCTTTGATCGTTTTCAGGAATGCTTTTGATTGTTTGTCGAAATCGGCGATTATTTGATGTAATTCGCTTTCAAATTCTCGTCGGCGGACTTTTTCCTTTTTGCGGAAATCAATATCCAATCTAGCATATTGATCGGCGACGGCTTCGCGTTCTTCTTCGAGGGCGATTCGCAAATCTTCGGATTGTTTGGTTTCTTTTTGGAGTTTATGCAAATAATCTTCGGCAACTTGGGCGGCAACGTCCAAATTTTCGCGGGCTTTTTCGATCACTTCATCACGTATTCCAAAACGCCGTGCGATCTCTAAACCCGAAGATGCTCCGGCAATTCCGGTTAAAAGTTTATAAGTCGGTTGCAGAGTTTTTTCATCGAATTCCACCGAAGCATTTATCACATCAGCATCATTTGTCGCATAAATTTTCAAACCTTTGTAGTGCGTCGAAGCAATAACTTGAGCCTTGTTCTGCCGAAAATGATCAACGACCGCCACGCCCAACGCTGAACCTTCTTCGGGATCAGTTCCTGTGCCGACTTCATCAAGCAAAACGAGTGCGGGAGTTCGCAAATTTTCCATCATCGAAGCGATGTTCGAGATGTGCGAAGAAAACGTCGAAAGATTTGCGGACAAAGATTGATTATCACCAATATCAGCAAGCACCGACGCATAAAACGGAATCTTCGCCGACTTCGCCGGAACAGGCAAACCCGAAACCGCCATCAACGAAAGCAAACCCGCAGTTTTCAAAACAACAGTTTTCCCGCCCGCATTCGCCCCCGAAATTATCATTACGGAATTTTGTTTGGTTAGCTTAAACGAAACGGGAACGATTTCTTGGTCTTCGGTTTTTGAATTTTGAATTTTGAATTTTGAATTTTGAATTGAATCTTCCAGAAGCGGATGTCTTGCATCAACCAGATCAAGAGTTTCATCTTCCGAAATTGTTGGAACAATTGCATTGAATTTTTCGGCGAAGACAACTTTTGTTTTTACAAAATCGAGTTCGGCAACCGCTTCAACTGCAATCTCAATCGCCGGAAGATTTTGGCGAAGTTCTTCTGCCATTGAAAATAAAATTCGTGCGATCTCGCTTTCTTCTTTTGCTTTTAGTTTTTGAAGTTCGTTATTTGCTTCAATAGATTCAAGCGGTTCGATAAAAACCGTCGCACCGGAAGACGAAGCACCGTGTGCGACTCCGTTAAATTTTCCCGAAAAATCAGCTTTGACAGGAATCACAAAACGCTCATTCCTGACCGCAACAATTTCATCCTGAATCGCATTACTTTTTGAACGCATTATTGCTTCAAGCGATTTTGTGATTTTCCCACGTTGCGAATTTATCTCGCGTCGCAGACGGTTTAATTCCGGCGAAGCGGAATCGTCCAATTCACCGCTCGGCAGAATCTTTTTATTAATTTTCTCGGCAATTACAGACAAATCTTTCGGCAGATTTTCAACCATTTGCCAAAGCGTCGGAGCAAGTTCCTTTCCGCTGTTTATCGCATTTTTTGCATTTAATGCTTGCGACAAAAGTCTCGCAAGTTCACGAAGAATCGTCGGTTCAAGCGTCGAGTTGCGGATTTTCAAAAGGTCAACCGCATCGGTCGGATCGTGTAATTCCGAAAATCTCCAAACAATATCTTCTTCCTTTAACGCAAAAGTTTCCGCAATCGCCGCCAAATCTTTTTCAAGTTGCAGACGACTCGTGAGCGGTTTCATATCCAACACAAAACCTTCGCCCATCGGCGTTTGTGCATTTTTGGCGATAAGTTCAAGGAGATTATTAAATTGTAAGGTTTCAAGTGAAAACATAGTTTTTTAGTGAACAGGGAAAAGCGACGAGTGACGAGGGGAATTCCTACACTCGTCACTCGTCACTGAACTCTCGTCCCTATTCTGTTACTTCAACGCCTTTCCAAAACGCAACATAATTTTCAATGTTTTTCGCTTCGGATTTTGCGTCAGGATAATACCAAGCAGCATCGGCGTTTTTTTCGCCATCAACATTTATCGTGTAATAGCTTGCCGTTCCTTTCCAACCGCAAACCGTGTTTGTGTCGGTTTCTTCAAAATATTCTTGTTTAATTGTGTCGGCAGGGAAATAATGATTTCCTTCAACAACAACCGTTTCATCGCTCTCAGCGATAACTTTTCCATTCCAAATTGCTTTCATAATTTTAGCTGTAAGCTATTAGCTATTAGCCATTAGCTTTATTCCTCTATAAAAATCTTTCCCTAATTTCGGGCGTTGGCATCATACAGACATCTTTTTTGCCGAATAATTTGTAACGATATTTTGCAAAAGTTTTGTAGCAAAAATCCCGTATAAATTTCGGCACAATTATCAAAATATAAAATATTGACCAAATTCCATCCATTTTGCGGGCGATTTTTAGTCCGGCAGTTGAATGTGTGTAAGCTTTGTCGTCTTCAATTAAAATTACCGAATCGGTGTCCGCTTTATTTATATTGTATTTTTCTAAAAGTTTTTGAGCAATGTCGGTCTGCAAAGGAGCGAATTTGAAATAATTGTTTGAATCTCGTTCAATAATAAAATTCACCGAGCTATTGCAGAAATTGCAAACTCCGTCGAATAAAATAATGGCATTTTTGTTCTCGTTCATATTTATAATAAATTCTACCGCAATTTTCGGATAGATTTAACCTGTAAAGTATTAGATGCTAGATATTCGCAATGATTATTGCAATAAATATAAGGAATAATTGATATGAATAATGAAATATGTTGGCAAGCGGTTAAACAAAATGATAAGCGATTTGATGGAGTTTTTTGGACTTGTGTAAAAACTACAAATATTTTTTGCAAACCTTCCTGCACGGCACGTTTGCCGAAACGGGAAAATGTTTTCTTTGTTGATAGATTTGAACAGGCGGAACAAAAAGGTTTTCGAGCGTGTTTGCGTTGTCAGCCGAAGGTTGAAAATGTGGTTGATTCGCAAGTTCAGACTGTTTTAGATGCCTGTGAATTGCTCGAATCGGAAGAAAATTTAACGCTCGAAAATTTGAGCGAAAAATTAGATGTAAGTTCTTATCATTTACAGAGAACATTTAAAAAGATCATCGGTGTTTCGCCAAAAAAATATGCAGAAAGCAGACGAATCGAGAAATTCAAATATGAAATAAAAAATGGAAACGACGTAACGGACGCGATGTATGAAGTCGGTTTTGGTTCAAGCAGTCGGCTTTATGAAAATGTTTCAAGCAAATTAGGAATGACACCGAAAACTTATCAAAAAGGCGGAGAAGGGATGAAAATAAATTGGACAATTACGGATTGTGATTTGGGACGTTTACTTGTTGCGAGAACGGAAAAAGGAATTTGCAGCGTTAAATTTGGCGATGATGACAGCAAATTATTTGATGAATTAAAAACGGAATATTCAATGGCTGAAATTTCTGAGGATAATAATAACCTTAAAGAATTTGTAAAAGAAATAGTAGAACATCTAAAAGGAAACAAACCGCAACTTGATTTGCCGATTGATGTTCAAGCAACCGCATTTCAAATGCAGGTTTGGGAAACTTTGCGAAAAATTCCGTATGGCGAAACATTATCTTATGGCGAAGTCGCGGAAAAGATCGGCAACAAAAAAGCAGTTCGGGCAGTTGCGAGTGCTTGTGCAAAAAACCGTGTGGCATTGGTGATTCCGTGTCATCGTGTGATCGGAAGCAATGGCAAAATGAGCGGTTATCGTTGGGGAATTGAACGCAAAAAAGCTTTGTTGGATAAAGAAAGACAAAATTAAAATAATCGAATTTAAAGAAATTGAAACACTTAAACATAAATCATCACTGCATTTGTAATAAATATTCAAGAAATGTTTTCCTTTCTGAAACAATTTGTTTTACAATGCCGTAGAATAATTATTGCAGTTCTAAATTTCAAATAAAACATTTCAAAAGCTATGAAAAAACATTTCTTGCGTTTTTCTGTCGCAATTTTTGCGTTTCTTTCTTTCTCTATATTTGTTCAGGCACAAACCGGAACTTATGCGATCACGAATGCTGAAATCGTGACGGTTTCGGGTCCGAATCTTTCAAATGCAACAATCGTGATTCGTGATGGTTTGATCGAATCTGTCGGTGCAAATGTAAAAGTTCCGGCTGATGCTAAGGTTTTTGACGGCAAAGGTTTGACCGTTTATCCGGGATTTTTTGACACAAATACAGAGTTGGGTATTCCAAAAGCCGCTCCGCCAACGCCCGGACAAAATACAACTTCAAGCCAATCAAATTCAATTTATCCGCCCGAACTTCGTGCAGAAGAAAAAGCTGCGGATAAATTAAAAGCGGGCGAAGCACAGTTCAAAATGCAGCGTGATAATGGTTTTACAACTGTGTTGACTGTTTCGGATGAAGGAATTTTTCGAGGTCAATCAGCAGTTGTAAATTTAGCGGGCGAATCGGTTGCGGAAATGATTGTGCGACCGACATTTGCACAACACGTTACATTTAGAACGGCTGGCGGCGGCGTATTTCCAACATCTTTGATGGGAACTTTTGCCGCACTTCGGCAGATGTTTTTTGATGCTAAGCGACTTGATGAAATTCAAAAAATGTATGAAAAAGATCCGCGTGGGATGAAACGTCCTGATGCGGACCCAACGCTTGAAGCATTGATTCCAATTGTAAATGGCAAAATGCCAATAGTTTTTAACGCCAATACCGAGCGTGAAATTATACGTGTTTTGGATTTGATAAAGGAATTTAATTTGAATGGAATTATTGCGGGCGGACAAGAATCTTACAAGGTTGTAGACCGCTTGAAAGCTCAAAATGTTCCGGTATTTCTTTCGTTGAATTTTCCTGTGCGGACTGTTTCAGAAAATAAAGAAGCTGATCCCGAATCGCTTAATTTATTAAGACTTCGTGTTGAAGTTCCCAAAAATGCGGCAAAATTAAAAGCGGCTGGCGTAAAATTCGCATTTCAATCCGATGGAATAAAAAATATCAAGGACTTCCTAAAAAATGCGGAAGAAGCAACAAAAAACGGTCTTCCAAAAGCAGATGCAATTCGGGCGATGACTTTGTGGGCAGCAGAAATTTTGGGCGTTAATCAGCAACTCGGTTCGATTGAAACAGGAAAGATCGCCAATTTAGTTGTAATGAAAGGCGATATTTTTGCGGATGATAAGGAAATTACGCACGTATTTGTTGACGGAAAATTGTTTGAGCAAGAAAAGAAACCCGAAAAGAAACCCGACGATAAAAAAGACGGCGATGCGAAACCTGCGAATGTCGGCGGAGTTTGGAGTGTAACGGTTGAAGCACCGGGACAGACAATTCCGCTTACATTTACACTTAATCAGCAAGGAACGGCTCTGTCGGGAACTATCGGTTCGAGTGCGTTCGGAACAGTTCCGATCAGAAACGGTAGCGTAACATCAAGCGGATTCAGTTTTGCGGCAACAGTTCAATTTGGTGGACAGGAATTAGAATTGTCGTTTAACGGAAAAGTTACAGGCAATAACGTCGAAGGAGTTGTTACGACTGGTCAAGGTCCGGCAGCATTTTCGGGAACAAAGAATCCATAAGAAAAAAGTAAAAAAGTAGAAAAACTTTGGTAAATTCAATGAAAAGTAAAATAATTTTTCTAACTATAATTTCAATTTGTTTGATTCTTCCGAATTTTATATTTGGACAGAACAAACAAGATGTTTTGATTCGCAATGCGACCGTGATGACAGCGGCAAAAGGAACTTTGCAGAATACGGATATTCTTATTCAAAACGGCAAAATTTCAAAGATCGGCAAAAATCTGTCGGCTGGAAATGCACAGGTGATTGATGCCAGCGGAATGTTTGTAACGCCGGGAATCATTGATGCACATTCACACGCAATGCTTGATGCGATCAATGAATTTTCATATTCGGTAACTTCGATGGCGAGAATTCGTGATGTCTTAGACCCGACCGATGTAAATATTTATCAGTCATTGGGCGGCGGAGTAACGACGGCGAATTTACTGCACGGTTCGGCAAATCCGATCGGCGGTTTGAATACGGTTGTGAAATTCAAATACGGCAGACAGGTCGAAGATTTTTTAATTCCTTCCGCACCGCCGGGAATAAAATTTGCGATGGGCGAAAACGTCAAACGCTCGAATTTTAATCCGCCGGGAAATACTGCCAGACGTTATCCGGCAACTCGTATGGGAACTTTGGAAGTTATGCGAGATGCCTTTATTCGGGCGAAAGATTACAAAAAGAGTTGGGATGATTATCGTGCGAAGAAAACAAAAGTTCCGCCGAAAAGAAGTCTGGAGCTTGAACCGATAGTTGAAGTTTTGGAAGGCAAAAGACTTGTTCACGCACACGGTTATCGTTCGGATGAACATCTTAATTTGCTGAAACTTGCCGATGAATTCGGCTTCAAAATTGCCACGCTGCAACACGGACTCGAAGCATATAAAATCGCTCCCGAAATTGCGAAATACGGTGCGGGTGTTTCGATCTTCGTTGATTATTGGGGTTACAAATTAGAAGCTTACGACACGATTCCTTACAACGCTTACATTTTATGGAAAAACGGCGTTGTCGTTTCGATAAATTCCGATTCGGGCGAAAGAATTCGACGTTTGAATCTGGACGCTGCGAAAGCTATGAAGTATGGCGGCGTTCCCGAAGAAGAAGCGTTGAAAATGGTTACGCTGAATCCGGCGAAACAACTCGGAATTGACAAAATCACAGGTTCGATCGAAGTTGGAAAAGATGCAGACATTGCGATTTGGAGTCAACATCCATTCAGCGTTTATACACGAGCCGAAATGACTATGATCGACGGCGAAGTTTTCTTTGACCGCAAAAAAGATATTGCGATGCGAAAGGAACTTGAAAAAGAACGTGAACGACTTGAAAAGATGGAACCGAATCTGCCGCCAAGCAAACGCGGAAAATCTGACAAAAAGAAAGAAGACGACAAAGCAAAACCTACTGCAACGCCTGTTCCTGAAGGAGGAAAACGGTAATGAATTCAACATTCAAAATTCAAAATTCAAAATTGTTCGGAATTTTCCTTACACTGTTCACTGTTCACTGTTCACTGTTCACTGCATTCGCACAAAACGGTGGAACACAACAGAATCAAACGGGAAGAGCGGGAACTTTTGCGATCACGAATGCACGAATTGTAACGGTGTCGGGAGCAGAAATCCCGAATGGAACAATTGTTATCAGCAACGGAAAAATTACCGCACTCGGAACAAATGTTACTATTCCAAGCGGTGCCGAACGCATTGATGGAACAGGACTCAGCGTTTTCCCGGGAATGATCGATTCGGGAACGAATATGGGATTGCTTGAGATCGGCGGCGGAGCGGCGGGAACTGTTGACGTAGCTGAAACGGGAAATATTAATCCGAACGCAAAAGCGATTCTCGGCATCAATCCGCACACATCGCATATTAATGTAACTCGTGTGAACGGGGTAACAATGGCACATTCAATGCCTACGGGCGGACTTATTTCCGGTCAATCTGCCGTGATAAATCTGAACGGTGCGGTGCAATCGGATATGGAAGTCGTCGGCACGTTTGGATTGGTTGTGAATTTTCCGCAGATCAGCACGTTTGCAGGTTTTAATCCATTTACCGGACCACGTTTTGTTGACTTTGACCAAGCTATAAAAACCAGAGATGGTCGTGTTAAAGAATTAAAAGATGAGTTTGAAAAAGCAAAAACTTACGCAAATGTAAAAGATGCTTACGCAAAGGATCGAACCTTGCCGTCGCCCGAAACAGATTTGGCAATGGAAGCAATGATCCCATACGTTCGCGGTGAAAAACCGATAATCTTCAACGCTCAACGGGCGAGAGATATTCGGGGCGTTGTTAAATTCGTTGAAGAAA
>JBGTHN010000152.1:0-1705 GCA_041746235.1 Pyrinomonadaceae bacterium
GCAGACATACTTGATCGTTCCGATGATCCCCCACGCCCAGATCCCTTTGAGAATATTGAGGATTTTGTTCTTGGTGAGGATGACAATAACAATAATTGAAGCCGGGAAGCGGATAACAATGTCAGAGTACGCGACAGTAACGTGAGACAGGCATGGAACTCATAAAACCCATCATAGCCGTAGTAATAATAATATTTGGTGCATATCTACTTTTCCGAGCAATGAAGTGGCACCGAGAAAAAGGGTTTAGGCAGTCTGCCGTGCATGAACAATTAATCGCTGCTCGCGAGCGGCGTGCAGAACGGCTTGCGGTGGCTGGTGAGTCGCAAAAGAGATCCCTTGAAGACACGATTGAAAGTGTCCGGGACCTAACGGAAAACCTAAAACTCAAAAAAGATCTACTAAAGGTCATCGGGCTGACAGATGCAATAAAAAGGACGACACAAAAGGAAATCTTAAAGATTGAGTCTGAAATAGATACCAGATTTTTAGGTAGCATTAAAGATTTTTTAATTAGTCCAGAGTACTCGGTTATTAAAAAAGCTGTGACGCACTTAAAAAATGGAAATGAGCTTGACTATGTAAAAATAAAAAATCATTTGGGACCAAGGTGGAGTTTTACAACAAATCAGATTTCAACACTTGTTTCAAATGAGATGGAAAAACAGGGTTTGAGTTATTCATTCCTTCAGCATCAAGCAGAAAAGAGAACAGACTTTTTAAATAGCTCTGGTTATAAATACATTAAACAATTTGCGGCAAAGTATGGCGAAACTGGAAAAACGGTTGACTTTAGGAAGTTGCAGGAAGTCCTTTTTAATTGGCAGTGGGAATTTTCTCTGGACGACTTGACTCAATTAGTTTACCAAGAAAGCAAAAGACAATCCTTAGAAAATCTGGCGACCAAGCTTTTAAGCGGAAATCCCCACAATCGAGGCGCAATTCTAAAAACCTACCTTGATTTCTATCGAAGCAACGACGATTTCAATTTAAAAAATCTTGCCGATTTTTTAGAAGGAAGATACTCCGCAAGCGTGGATGTTTCAAGTTTAAGAAACGAATTGCAAACAATCGAAAAGCGAATTGAACTGGAGATTTTTGAACAGCGTCTTTCAGAAGGAGATGAACAAATAAACTTAACCGATATTGACATACTAACTGGATATGAGTTTGAAGATTTTCTCAAAACTCTATTTTCAAAAATGGGCTATCAAGTCGAGCGGACAAGATTGTCCGGGGATCAGGGAGCGGATTTGGTTGTCATTAAGTTCGGGGAAAAGAAGGTTGTTCAAGCAAAACGTCTGGGTGGAAAAGTGGGCAATTACGCCGTTCAGGAAATAATGGCAGCGATTAGCCTATATCAGGCCCGTAGAGGCATGGTAATTACAAATAACTACTTTACACCCGCCGCCAAAGAACTCGCGGCCGTAAACGGCATTGAATTAATAGATCGCGACGGTTTGGACAAAATGATATCCAAACATTGGTAATTATGGCTTTACAACTACGCCGAAAAACACACGAATCTATCGTATATATCGACAAAGATTCCGCGCCGCGGATCATGCCGTTTGGTGAGGATTTTATTATTAACGATCTGCCGGTTGGGACGCGGGTTATTTATCCGAATCCGCCGATCAAGGGGTTGCCTAACCGCGAAGCGGCTATTCGCTATGCGGTGAATCATCCGATCGAGATGGAGCCG
>JBGTHN010000153.1:0-4961 GCA_041746235.1 Pyrinomonadaceae bacterium
CGCAAATATATTTCAACCTATTTGTATTTATCATTTGTAAATTTTATTATATTTAACCAAAAAACCTACTTAACCAACCGCTATCTTCATTTTTATCAACGACTTGTGCAAGTTCGCCTGCGTCTAACCAAACACCCGAACACTTATCACACACATCAATTGATACATCTTCGTATGCGGTTTCTAATAGATGTCCGTCGCATTTTGGGCATTCTAATTTCAAATCTACAGTTTCTTCCGATTCAAGTTTTGCCTTCATTTTTTCAATGAGTTCCATCTCTTTGCGGTGAAAGTATTCATTTTCGAGAGCTTTTCCTCTATCTTCAAGTTTTTCTGACATTTATAATAGTTCTCCTAAAAAATTTAAATTATTACTCGTAAAAAAATAACAGATAATTAAATAAGTTACAAAATTCAAACTTTGACTTTGCAATTGAATTTAAATTTATGCAATTAATTAAAGCAATTCTACTTCAAAAAAATGGATATGCAGAAAGAATTGCTTCTTAGCTGCATATCCGAACCTCTATGTTAAGAGAAGGAATCAGTGTAAATTATCTGTTATAAGCACTTGGCGTTGATACATCGCTTGCCAAACCAAATTGGATAACAGATTGACCGTTTGTGCTTTGGCGAATCCACCAGGTTCCATTTCGGTAAATTGCAAAATCAGCTTTTCCGTCACCATCGTAATCAGCGGCAACCGGAACATCGGTTGAAATTCCCCATTGTGTTGCAACGATCGTCAATGTCGTGCTTTGTCTGACATACCAAGTTCCATTACTTGGTCGGAAGACTGCCAGATCATCAATTCCATCACCGTCAAAATCAGCCGGAGTTGAAATATCACCCACTTGCCCAACAGGAATTATTAAAGTCTGACTTCCATCTGTAAAGAACACAGTATAAATTCCGTCAGCATAAACTGCTATATCATTAAAACCATCACCATCATAACTTGCCGGTACAGGTGATACACTGCCGCTACCGAATTGTCTTATTTCAATACCACCGCCACTTAATAATATATAGAAAGTATTATTAGATGGACGATAAATGGCAATGTCGTCTTTTCCGTCATCATCATAATCAACAATTGTTGGAATATCACCGACGCTTCCCCATTCAGCACCGCTAAATGTCAAACTGCCACTGTTGAGAATCCACCAATCTGATTGTCCAGGTGTATCGCTCGGTCGGAAAATTGCTGTATCGGTTTTTCCGTCGCCATTGAAATCTCCCGGAACGATCTGGTCACCGCTGAGTCCCCACTGAATAACTGAGAAACCTGCCAAACTACCATTGATATACCAATTTCCTTCACTCGGTCGAAATACAGATTGATCCGCTTTGCCATCACCATCGTAGTCAAAATCTGTTGGTTGTGAAGGCACGACCGGACTTCCGAAATTCACAGCACCAGGTGTTAATACAGGAGCTGCTGGGGCATTCATACTAAACGGTGCAACATAAGTCACGGTTTCTTCAGGAGTTGTCGCCAATTCACCGAAGAAGTATGAAGATTTTAGAAATGGCGTATTGTTATCACGAATTCGCGTAACTGCGTCGGGGACATCGCCAAGCAACACCTCAACTAAATTTTGCCCTGGACCGTAAGCAAATTGCTCGTCGGGATTGAATATTAGATTAAAACCGTCAAGATATGTGACTGCAAAATCAACTGTTCCATCATTATTTGTGTCAGCATCAACACCACTTTGCAGAGAAGTTCCAGAACTAACAACATAGAATCCTTCCGAACCTTGTCCTAGAGACGTCGGGGTTGAATAATTTTGAATGGTTGTTCCCGTAGGAATCATGCGATTCGGACAAGCACCTTGCAGTGTATTTAACAAAACGAGTAAACCGTTTGCTCCGAGATTTTGTCCACCGACATTGACCGCAACATTCAAAAATCCGAAGTTTCCTGCATCGCTGTTGATTGATATAAAATATGTGTTGTTCGGTATCGTTGAATTCGGCGTTCCGCGAAGTTCGACATATTGGCAACGGTCACTGAGAACCGTCGGGTTTGGCGGATTTATTTCCACCTCATTAACAAAAAGCGAAGTGCCTGCATTTACATTCACATTGAATAAAATTACAAATGTGAAAATGATACTCGCTATTGTAAAAATGTTTTTAGATCTTTTCATTTTTCCTCCTAATCATCCTTTTAAATGGTTGTGTTATTATTTTCTTATTTATTAGTTCGTTATTAATTTCCTTCAGAAAACTTCGGAAAATCACAATTTTATTTATTCTTCATCCGTTGTTTGCTGTTTTGATTTTTTTCAATTTCCGGTAAAACAATTGCAAAATCTTCGGGGAGCGAGATCGGATTTTGCTTTATAATTTCGCCGATCAAAATGTTACGTTTTTCTTTTTCAACTTCTGCTTTTGCAATTTCTTGAGGCATTAAAAAAGGTTTTGGAATACCGGGAATTTTCTTTTCCGGTTCTTCAAATTTTTTCTGCAAAACAATATGCTGTATGCTGAATTTGAGATCGCTTTTATCATCTTTTTTGAAATTGTTTTTCTTAACTAATTTGACTATATGAAAACCAAGATTGCTTTCAATAAGTTTTTCGGCAACCTCTCCTTCATCAAGTTTTAAAGCCACTTCTTCAACTTCCTTCCAAACCACATTCGTTTTTATATCTTTATAAATTCCATCACGCTCAATGCTTGCCCGATCTTCGCTGAATTCCTTAACCAATTCCTCGAAATTTTCACCTGCTTTGACCTTTGCTAAAACCATTTCGGCTTTTTCGAGCTTTTTTGTAACGTCATATTCGGGATGTTTTTTAAGATATTCGCTGATTTGCTTTTCGGTTGCATTGATTTTCGACTGCACAACTTTTAGCATATAATCATTTGCCAAAATTCCCGCTTCAATAATTTTTATCCGCAACGGTATGGCTTTTTGAGTGATAAATTCAACATCTTTCTGAGCCATTTCCGAAAGAATTTTCGTACTTGCCCATTTCTTGCGTGCTTTTCCTAAAGCGTCACCCTGAAGTTCAGGAATTTCATTGTTATTTCCTTTATCTTTTTGAGCTACGATACGAATTTGCCGCATAACTTTCATATCTTTTTGAAATAATCTTTCGTGTTCAGGATTTTTCCATACTGCTTTAATCTGTTCTTCCGGCACGATATAAAGCTTGTCCTTACCTTTGCTTAATTTAACTTGATAGAGATCGGCAATGAGAATTTTCTTTTTGTATTCAAGATTGGTTTTGAAATTTTCTTTATTAGCAAATCCTTCGTGTCGGGCTTGTGCTGCCAATGCCAAAGTTTCCTTGATACCTTTCAAAAACAATTGTCGTTTTTCAGCATTCTCACCTAAACTTTTGATTGCGTTACGGTCTGCCGTCGCTTCACTTTTCAAAACTTCTGTAATTTCTTCTGCCGTCAATCTTTTGAGGATTTCCGCTTCCAACTTCTCCGCGTTTGCACGATTTTCAATAAATCGCCAAACTGTAAATCCACCTACGAGCAAAATGGCTAACGTTATAATTGAAATATAAAATCTTTTCATAATAATTTTTTTATTTTTTTTTGAATCCTGTATTTCGTCGAAACTCAAAATCTTAGAACCGAACTTTTATGCCAAAATTCATCACACGCGGAGCTCCAAGTGTTCTCGTAATTTGTCCGAAATCCGTTTCATCATTTAAGTCTGAGTTTGGATTATCAAAATTAACCAAATTGAGAACATTGAAAATATCCCACTTAATTTCGAGTTCTACTTTTTCATTCATAAATCTTGTGGATTTTTGAAGACTTATATCGAATCGTTTCTGTGAAGGTCCGCGAAGTGTATTTCTTCCGAGATTTCCAAATCCACCGAGTGGCGATATCAAAGCACAACTTTCGTCGTTTGGGTCTTGGCAAGTGTTAAAATATGCCAAAATGCCATCGCCTGTTCGCTGTCTTAAAAGCTCAAGACTTCTGACATTTGGACGACCAAAACCTGTATTGAAGATCGTCCCGCTACCTGCACCGACGTTGTATCTTTCTTCACGAAATGTTCCGCCCATTGGTGTGTTTCTTTCCGTTACGAGAGCGACAATACCAAAATATTGTAAGAGAAATGCTCCGCCCGATGACTGTGGGAAAAAATCTGCGTCGGAAGCAAATATCGAAAAGGGCGTTCCGCTCTGCCATTGACCGAAACTTGATAAAGTCCAGCCGGTGGCAAATTTCGATTTTGAACCAAAAGTCGGTAGATCCCAATTAAAACTCGAACTAAAACGATGCGGTCGGTCAAAATCAGAAACAGCACGATTGCTATTAAGATTTCTTTGATCTCCTTGCACAACTAATCCTAAGTTTGCCGTGTCAGGTCTTCCTGATGCCGCTGTGCTTCCAGGATCGGTTGAACCGATGTCAATAGATTTTGAAAACGTATATGAAGCAGTAAAATTGATGCCTTGCGAGAAACGACGTGATAAATTGAATTGTCCGGCGTGATAAGTTGAATATCCTCTTGATTGCAAAATTACTGCATCGGTCGGATCAAGTCCGAGATACGGAACTCGGACGCTTGCATCAATAATTGCCCTTGGGTTATCAAAGTCGAAACTCGTCAAATTCAAGTCAATTCCACCCGCTCCATTTGCCCCAACACATGGAGAATAACCCGATGTGTTAGCAAAAGCCGGATTACACGCTCCAAAAGCCCTAACTTGAGTATTTGAAGTTGTCATACCACGATCACGTTCGCTTTGTCCCGGCATACGTGGTGGCAATATTCCCGGAAATACAGCCGTTAAAGCATCGTTTAATCTGCCGTAAATATAATCGGGTGTGTTCGGATCATTTAGATCATAAGGTTGATTAAATCCAACCGCCAACAGCAAATTCTGTCCGCGTGTGCCGACATATCTGGCTTCTACAATCCATTTTTTGCCGATTTCCTGCTGAATTCCGAGATTCCATTGCTGAACGAGCGG
>JBGTHN010000154.1:0-2734 GCA_041746235.1 Pyrinomonadaceae bacterium
GATAAACTTTCTGACTGATCTCGCTAAAAACTCCGCCATAAGGACGATTTTCGCCCTGACGTTTTTCATTTTTCACAACACCTCGTTCACGCTCCAACATTTCCTTTGAAATATAATTTGCTAAGAAACCCATTCGATCTGCTTCGAGGAAAAGTGTTTTCTCCAATGCCGAAGTCGGAACATCTTCAAAGAAATTCGTGCGGTCGGTGTTGGTCGTTCCGTTGCGATTGTTCGCCCCGAGATCGTCCATCGCCTCGCGGAATCCGAATGGATGATTTTCCGAACCGTTATAAAAGAAATGTTCAAACAGATGTGCAAACCCCGTTTTTCCGCGTTTTTCGTTCCGCGAACCAACGTGATACCACATATTCACACCAACGATCGGCACACTTTTATCTTCGTGAACGATCAAGGTTAAACCATTCTTTAACACAAACTTTTTGTGCTTGATGCGGTATTGCTCTTTATCAAAAGTAACTTGAGCCGAAATGCTCATCGCAAACAGACTTAACAAAACTATAGAAATAATTAGACGCATATTTATTGGATCCCCTGAAATTTTGAATTTTTGTAAATTGAAGTTGTTACATTCTACGGTATTTTAAACGGAAATGTTTAGAAAGTTTCCCCGTCGGAACGCAGGCGTCTCGCCTGCCCGTTTGGAAGCGAAGCGAAACAAACGGTTCAACTTTCACATCTCAAATGGTCAGAGTTTTATTCAATCGTAACTATAAACATAAAATGTAAAACTTCAGAACCGCAACTTTTCCGTTCACTTTGCTACGCTCGTGAACGGGCAGGCGGGACGCCCGCGTTCCGACCGATGAGCAAACTCTTCTCTTGTAAAGTGCGTAAATACAAACCTTTTGATATTCTATTTCGTTAGTTTAGAAAGTTTTAATCACATTATTTTATGAATCCAGAGAACATCAGAAATTTTTCGATCATCGCACATATTGACCACGGCAAATCAACCTTAGCCGACCGCATTTTGCAAAAGACGAACGCTGTCAGCGAACGTGATATGTCTGACCAATTGCTTGACAGTATGGACTTGGAACGCGAACGCGGCATCACGATTAAATCTCACGCTGTCCGGCTCAATTACAAAGCTGCGGACGGACAACAATATATTTTGAATTTGATCGACACGCCCGGACACGTCGATTTTTCCTACGAAGTTTCGCGTTCGCTTTCGGCTTGCGAAGGTGCTTTGCTAATTGTTGACGCATCGCAAGGCGTTGAAGCACAAACCTTAGCGAACACATATTTAGCAATTGAAAACGATCTTGAATTGATTCCGGTTCTAAATAAGATCGATCTGCCGTCCGCCGAACCTGACAGAATTCTCGAACAAATTGAAAATGTCATCGGACTCGACACGTCAAACGCCGTCTTGGCAAGTGCGAAAACTGGCGAAGGCGTTGATGAGATTTTGGAAGCGATCGTCCGCGATATTCCTGCACCGAAAGGTGACAAAGATGCACCACTTAAAGCTCTTATTTTCGACAGTTGGTATGATTCATATCGCGGTGTAATTGCTTTGTTCAGAGTTATCGAAGGCACGATCAAAAAAGGTACGAAGATAAAATTTTTCAATACGGGACGCGAATATCAGATCGAAACTCTCGGCGTAAATTTACCTGTTCCGACACCGATCAATGAATTAAGCGTCGGCGAAGTTGGTTTTATGACCGCTTCGATCAAAACGCTTGCGGACGTTCAGATCGGCGACACGATCACCGAAGCCGCCAATCCGACCGACACGCCTTTTCCCGGTTTCAAAGAGATCAAACCGATGGTTTTCTCGGGACTTTATCCAACCGATTCCGCACGCTACGAAGATCTGCGTGATGCGATGGACAAACTTCGCTTGAATGACGCATCGTTTTTCTTTGAACCTGAATCGTCAACCGCACTCGGTTTCGGTTTTCGTTGCGGATTTCTCGGTCTGCTCCACATGGAAATTGTTCAGGAAAGATTGGAACGCGAATTCGATCTCGACCTGATAACAACTGCACCAGGCGTGCGTTATAAAGTTTTATTGACCGACGGTTCAATGGTCGAAGTTGATTCGCCATCGCAAATGCCCGCACCTGAAAAGACCAGCGAAATTCAAGAGCCGTATATCGAAGCGACGATTCTCACAACCGACGATTTTCTCGGCGGAATTCTACCGTTATTGGACGAAAAACGCGGCGTTCAGAAAAAGTTTGAATACGTTACGACGAATCGCGTAATGCTCGTTTATGACATTCCTTTGAATGAAATTGTTCTCGACTTTTACGACCGTTTGAAATCGGTTTCAAAGGGCTACGCTTCATTAGATTATCATTTGACCGGCTACCAAAAGGGCGATCTCGTCAAACTCGATGTCCTCGTCGCCAACGAACCCGTTGACGCACTTTCGTTGATAATGCACAAAGGTTCATCAACCACGACCGGACTTGCCATCACCAAAAAGATGAAAACCTTGATCCCGCGTCAAATGTTCGAAGTCCCGATCCAAGCCGCCATCGGCAACAAAGTCATCGCCCGCGAAACCGTCAAAGCAATGGGCAAAAACGTCACCGCCAAATGCTACGGCGGCGACATTTCCCGAAAACGCAAACTCCTCGAAAAACAAAAAGAAGGAAAAAAACGTATGAAAAAAGTCGGGCGTGTAGAAATCCCACAAGAAGCATTTCTTGCTGTTTTGAAGGTTAATGAGGGTAGTTAATTATGAAGATAATTA
>JBGTHN010000155.1:0-1703 GCA_041746235.1 Pyrinomonadaceae bacterium
AAGCTCCACCTAGTAACACTGCACCACCAAAAGGAAAATTTGTTCCCGGCACACACGTTCGCCACGCTAAATATGGCAAAGGTTTGGTTTTGAGACGCGAAGGTTCGGGCGATAATGTCAAACTTACCGTAAGTTTTCCCGGATTCGGACAGAAAAAACTCATCGAAAAATTTGCAAAACTGGATGTTGCTTAACATTTTTTCCTCCAATGTATTATGATAGATGCACAATACAAATAGGAGGAAATATAAAATGAACAAAAAAAAACTTATAAAAAGATCGTTATTTTTAACAATTCTAACGGTCAGTCTTTTTCTTATCGGTTGTCCGACTGCTCCGACAACTGAAACTAATACGGAAAATTCAACAAACACTTCAAACGAAAACTCAACGAATATAAACTCGAACGAATCGAACGAAAATTCGGCAAACGCTTCGGATGATTCTTCAACTTCTACGCTCGAAGCTAAAGAACCTGAAAAATACACAGCAAAGATAAATCTTAAAATTGAAGCGGTTAGCGAAAATAACAATGCTTCAATGCCTTCACTGACAGCAAATGTAGCCCGTGATGGTGCAAATAAGCGTATGGAATTTAGCTTGCCGAACGGACAAAAGATCGTTTATTTGGAGATCGGTTCAAAAAATCTGGTCATATTGCCTGATCGAAAACAATATGCCGAATTAACAAAAGAAGCGGTTGGAATGGACGTTCGCAGTTTGATGACACCGGAACAGATCGTCCAACGTGCGAAAGGAATCAAAGGTCTGGAAAAGGTCGGCGAAGAAAAATATAACGGTCGTGATGCTGTCAAATATAAATACAGTGCGACGACCAAGACAAATTCAAAAGCGGGCGATGTTGATACGGAATCTTTTGTTTTTGTTGATAAAGAAACGGGTTTACCTTTGAAAACCGAGATCGTTTCCGAATCAAAAGATGGAAATGTAAATGGTTTCAAAGGAATCAAGATCGTTACGGAAATGACAGATATTAAGACCGAGGTTTCCGAAGATCTTTTCAAAGAACCGGAAGGATTTGCGAAAGTTGAAGAAAAACAAATTCGCGATCAGATCAATCTTTTATTTAATGCGGCGGGTGCGATCATTAAACAGATGATGCAGAACGCCAATTAGAAAAAACTCACAGGAACAACAAAAATGAGTAAAACTCTAACATTCGTTATTGGAGCCTTGATAGGCTTGATCGCTGGCGGATTGCTGACATATTATTTATTTGTCGGCACTCCGCAAGCACTTGTAAAACCGGGCGTACCGATAAAAGTTCCCGATGCCAATGGCAGTCCTGTTGGAACTGCACAGATCGTTTTGAAGGAAGAATTTTTTAACACGGTCTTGCAGACGATCTTCAAAGATATGAGCGAACCTACTTTCCCGCTAACTCTTTCTTCAAATACAAATAACCTCGATAACGGTTCAACAAAATACGGTTTACTGCAAAATAAATGCGAGAGCGTTATCAAAGTCTTGCAACAAGGCAGTGATGTTCAAACCGGCGTTCAATTCAAAGACAGCAAAATTAACGCACCGATCGCATTTAGCGGAAAGGCTAATGTATTCGGTAATTGTATGGAATTCAAAGGCTGGTCACAGGCAAATCTTGAACTGCGTTTTGATAATGAAAAACAGATTGTTTACGGCGTTGTAAATGTCGAAACGGTCAATCTCGACGGAATTTCGCC
>JBGTHN010000156.1:0-3026 GCA_041746235.1 Pyrinomonadaceae bacterium
TTGCGATCCGCCGAACGGTTGAAAACCAGGTCCTAAAACTCCGTTCTCATTTTCACGATTCGTTTTCAAACCTTGATAACTCGCCGAAAATATCGACTTCGCATTAATTATCTGCGTCAGAGCGATCTGTCCGCTGAAAAAGTCCGAACGCTGAAAATTATCGGGATCATTTTGATCGGCAATAAAATTCACACCTTCGCGGGCATCAATTATTTGTCCGCCCGGCAAAGTTCCCAAAGTATCGGGGCTTCCATTAAGTCGAACGAACGAATCGGATAAATAAATTCTGCCCGAAATGTTCGTATTCGCAAAAGGATTGTAGTCAACGCGACCCTGATAATTCAAATTGTCCGCATCATCTTCGCCGTCAATTCCTCTTGTGTATCGAGTCTTTGAAAAACCTGTTGTAAATGCTAACTTGCCGTCCGAAGTTCCCGCTCCGACATCGCCACGAAAACGTGTTAAACCGAATCCGCCATATTCGCTTCCAAAACTTCCGTTAAACTGTTTCTGAGGTCGCGGAGTTTGAAAATCAATCACACCGCCAATTGCATTAGTTCCATAAACAGAACTTCCCGAACCTCTTAAAACTTCGACACGCCCAATATTCGCCGTCGAAAAATCCGACAAAAACGCCGAAGCATCGCCCGTTATCGAAGACGGATCACGAAACCTAATCCCATCAATCAAAATCGCTGTATCTTGATTCCTCAAACCACGAGTTTTTATACTCGCCGTCCGTCCAAATCCGCCAAGTTGTTGGACTCGAAAACCCGGAATCGTCCGCAAAGTGTCGGTTAATGTTATTTCATTTCGGTCTGTGATTTCCTGTTCGCCGATTATATTTACGGTTTTTGAAACTTCGGAAATCGGTTGTGATGTTCCGGCTGATACATTTACTTCTTCCCGTATTTCCTCTCTAAAGGATGAAGAGAGTTGCGATGACCTGTCAATATTTATGTTAATTGTTAAGTCTTTTCCATTTTGAACTATTACTTCCTGCTTAAACAATCCATACATTGTTTCGATCTGATATATCCCATCGGGAACATTTTTAAAAGTATAAATTGCTTTAGAATTTGCAAATGTTTTGAATTTATTAAATTCATTTGAAAGTGTAACCTCTATATTTCCGACTTTTATGCCGTCAGTAACAGTTCCCGAAATCGTTGCCCCTTGCTGTGCAAAAACGCCAATCGCTAAAAAACACAATAAAAATAAACTACTTAAAAATCTCATATAATCTCCTTTCCCACCCAACGCGAGAATGTCTTGTTGTTAATGATTCAAGCAAACGGACAAAGTTCCCGACTTTTGAAGGATAAAGTATGAATGCTGAAGGATGAATTTTTCTGTTTATTTTCATCCTTCATATTTCATACTTCTACCTTCAATTCACGGTTGCGTGGGCAGTCGCGGATTATTCACCGCGTTCCTTTGAACTGTTTGCTCATTTTCTTTTTAGCCACGAATAATACAAATAACACTAATAATTTCTTTTGTTTTTTCATTCGTGCCATTCGTGTAATTCGTGGCTAAACTCTTAATAAATTGTTGTAATCCTCACGTTTTTCGTCAGAGGATTTTCGTCCAATAAAACTTTCACGCCGAAAACTTCTTGTAGATTTTGGTGCGTGAAAACATCTTTCGGTTTGCCTTGTGCGATAATTTCGCCATCTTTTAACAGCAAAACTTTATTGGCAAACTCCGAAGCTAAATTCAGATCGTGCGTAATAACGATCGCAGAAGATTCGCACGTTTCGCAACGCTCTCGGACTAATTTCAACATTAACGCTTGATGCGATAAGTCTAAATTATTTGTCGGTTCGTCAAGCAACAAAATTCTCGCGTTCGTCGCAAATGCTCTCGCTAACAAAACTCTCTGCCGTTCGCCTCCCGAAAGTTCGTTCATCAGGCGTTTTTCGTAATCCTGTAAATCGCAAAGTTTCAAGCAATCAAATGCAATTCGTAAATCATTTTCCGTTTCCCAACCAAACGAATTCCCGTGTGCAAAGCGTCCCGCCAATACAAATTCCAAAACCGTGATCGGAAATTTCGTTTCATTTTCCTGTGCAACAACAGCGATCTTCTGTGCAATTTCCCGACGCGAATGATCGTAAATAGATTTTTCATTGAGCAAAATTTCACCATTTGCAACGGGCAAAGTATTATTCAAAGCTCGCAGAAGTGTGGTTTTTCCTGCACCGTTCGCACCGAGAATCGCAACAATTTCACCCGCTTCAAGCGAAAACGAAACATCCCGCAAAATCTGCGTGTTACCGTAATTTATTGAAATGTTTTTTGCTTCCAACATTAATGTTTTCGAGCCACGAACAAACTCGAAATTTCACGAAATAATTATTTTTTTTCGTGTCTTTTCGTGTTTGTTCGTGGCTAATTCTTCCGCAACAAATAAATAAAAAGCGGACATCCGATCAAAGCCGTGATCGCACCGACGGGTAATTCTCTCGGCGAAATTATCGTTCTCGCTACCGTATCTGCTAACACAACAAAACTTGCACCGAACAAAGCAGAAAACGGCAGAACATTTCTGTTATCACTTCCGACGGCAAGACGAACGAGATGCGGAACAATTAAACCGACAAAGCCGACCGAACCCGAAGCCGCCACGCTTAAACCGACCAAACCTGATGCCGTTGCAAAAACTATCAAACGTGTTTTTTCAATTTCAACGCCGAAATCAAACGCATCGCGTTCGCCGATCATCATTAAATTCAAGGCTCTCGCCTGCGATGCAAGAATTATCGTGCCAACAATTATTGCGACCAAAGTTAAATAAAATCCGCCTTTCGTCGCTTGCGAAAGGTCGCCCAATAACCAGAATGTAAAACTTCTTAACTTTGTCGCATCGAGCAGAGATGTCATCAAAATTATGATCGACGAAAGAAATGTCGTTACGATCACACCCGATAGAATCAGCCGTTCGACATTCATTCCCGCACGCGATTTTGCCATTTGATAAACTGCAAATGTTGCAAGTCCCGCTCCAACCATCGCCATAATCG
>JBGTHN010000157.1:0-5226 GCA_041746235.1 Pyrinomonadaceae bacterium
GCTCATAATAATTTAACAAAAGGTAAAAACCCGTCCATTATGAAGGATGTCTTTAAGTAATTGTTAAATTCTTAAATGCACCAACATTTTTCAATGGATCTTCCACCTTATCTTTACAAAAAAGAACGTCGGCTTTTTTGAAAAAACCAACGTCTTTTAATTTTGCGATATTAAGACAAATTTCTCAAGTCAGCTGATTAAGCTAACGCCATCAATGAATCGGTCAACTCATTTGCCACGGTTTCCGCTTCTAACAAAGCACTTTGAATTTTTTCTATGTCATCATCTTGAAAGTTTTCTTCGGCTTGATTCAAAACATCTAAAACTCTTTTTTTAAGTTCAATCGGAATATCTTTTCCAAACTCAACCACAGTTCTTCGTGTATTTTCGATCAAAGATAACCCTTGATTGCGTCTAAGAATAATTTCCTTCTCCGTCTTATCGTATTCGATGGATTTCTCCGCCTCCATTATCAAACGGTCAATTTCATCCGGTGCAAGTCCCGATGAAGGCGTAATCTGCATCGCCTGTTCAAGTCCGGTCATTTTATCTTTTGCCGACACATTGACGATTCCGTTCGCATCCACTTCAAAAGCGACATCAATTTGCGGAACTCCTCGTGCTGCCGGCGGAATACCAACCAATTCAAACTTCCCTAAACTGCGATTTGCACTGGCAATTTCGCGTTCACCTTGCAAAATATGAATTTCAACCGATTGCTGATTATCAACAACAGTTGTAAATGTCATCATATTTTTCAAAGGAATCGTTGAGTTTCTTTCGATAAGTTTTACAAATAAACCACCACGAGTTTCAAGTCCCAACGAAAGTGGCAGAACATCTAACAAAACAATGTCTTTCACATCGCCCGTCAAAACTCCGCCCTGCACAGCCGCTCCCATTGCGACAACTTCATCGGGATTTATTTCTGTTGAAGGCTGTTTGCCAAAAACTTCAACAACGGTTTTTGCAATTATTTGTGACCGTGTCTGTCCGCCGACCAATATCACTTTATCAATATCTTCGGGTTGAAGTTTTGCGTCCCAAAGTGCTTTTTGACACGGTTCAACTGACAATTCAACTAAATCTTGAACTAATTCCTCAAATTTTTCTCTTGATAAAACCGTATTGACGTGTTTTGGACCGGAAGAATCTGCGGCGATAAATGGCAAATTTATCGTTGTTTCGGACACGGTTGATAATTCACATTTTGCACGTTCTGCACCTTCTTTTAACCGTTGCAAAGCAAGCCGGTCTTTTCGCAGATCAATCTCGTTTTCTGATTCAAATGTTTCAACCAACCAGTTTATTATGCGTTCATCAAAATCTTCTCCGCCTAAAAATGTGTTGCCCGATGTGGAAAGGACTTCAAAAACGCCGTCATTTATTTCCAGAATCGTTATATCAAATGTTCCGCCACCGAGGTCATAAACTGCGACTCTTTCAGATCTTTGCTTATCAAAACCATAAGCTAATGCCGCCGCTGTCGGCTCATTGATAATTCTTTCGACCTTCAAACCGGCAATTTTCCCGGCATCACGCGTTGCTTGCCGCTGCATATCATCAAAATATGCGGGAACTGTAATAATTGCTTCGGTAACAGATGTTCCTAAAAATTCTTCTGCCGATTGTTTTAATCTTTGCAATACGATCGCAGAAATTTCCGGCGGACTGTGAACTTGTTCAACCGCACGTATATGAGCATCACCGTTTGGAGCTTCAACGATCTCAAATGGCACGGTTTCACGCATCTTTTCAACTTCCGGCGAATCAAATTTTCGTCCGATCAGACGTTTCACCGCATAAACCGTATTGTTCGAGTTTGTTAAAGCTTGACGCTTGGCGATCTGTCCGACAAGACGTTCTCCTTTTTCCGTAAAACCAACGACCGACGGCATTGTTCTGCCGCCTTCTTTATTTGGAATAATCTGAACTGCTCCGCCTTCCATTACGGAAACACAACAGTTTGTAGTGCCTAAATCTATTCCGATAACTTTACTCATATTTTTTCCTTTGTGATTTCACTTTTATGATTTGAGGATAATTATTCCAATTCAAGTTCAGGAGGAGATTGGGAATTTTTTGCAGAAGAAACTTTGACCATTGATGCCCGAATAATTCTTTCATCAATCCGATAACCTCGCAGAAGTTCTTCAACTACCGTTTCGTGCGGATATTCATCAGTTTCAACATTGGCAACAGCTTCGTGAATTTTCGGGTCAAACGGTTTGCCGATAGCGGGAATCGGTTGAACTCCCATTTCAACAAAAACTTCATTTAACTGTTGATTAACTAAAACTATGCCTTCAAGAAAAGTTTGAAAATCTTTTTGACCACTATTTTTTTCAACTTCAGTTGCAGAGTCCAAGGCACGATTCATATTATCAAGCACGGGCAAAATCTGAGCGGCTAGACTACTTAGAATATTCTTAAAAGTTTCATTACGCTCGCGTTCAACCCGACCACGATAATTATCAAAATCTCTCTGTCGTCGCTTTAGTGATTCTTTTAACTCATTGTTTTCATTCGTTAATTTTGTAACTTGTTCTTGCAAAGCGACACCATTATCTTTATTTACTCGATTACCCGATAATAAAGAAGCAAAATCATCATCGCTTAAATTTTCAAACGAATCATTTTTACTTAAATTTTGTGAAACGAAAGAATCATGAATATTATCATGTTCAACATCAGAGTCTCCGACCTCGATCACCAAATCTGCTGATATATCAAGGTATTTCTCTTTTGCCTCTAGTTCCTTGATGAAATCATCAACCGATGGCGTTTTTTCGTCCACCTCTAAATTTTCTAAAAAGTCTTCGTTTGAAGTATCCTTGGAGTTCATTAATTTTTCCTGTAGTTTTTTGGGTTTAATATAGCAAATTAGAGATTTGAGGATTCCTTGAGCATAATTTTTTCAAGGATTCGAGCCATATAACTGACAACCGAAATCATTCTTGCGTATTCGATCCGCGTTGGACCGATCACGCTTAAACTTCCAATTGCCGAATCATTTCCGACTCGATAAGGAGCAGTAATTATTGCACAATCTTGAAAGGAATCAGCGGAGTTTTCACTTCCGATAATTACCTGAACTTTATCGCTGATTGATTTATCTTTCGTAATACACTCATTCAAAACCTGAACAAGCCGCGATTTTTCTTCAATCGTGCGAAGTAGTTTGCGAAGTCTTTCGAGATCGGCAAAATCTCCTTTCGTCAAAATATTCGACGTGCCATCAACAAAAACTTCACCGTGCAAATCCGTTTCGTCTTCAATGCTCTGCGATGTAAGAATCATCGCTGTCTGCAACAAATTATCAAAAAGTGCCTTTTCTTCGTGCATCAAAGTTAGAATCTCCGCACGAATCGCCAATAAACTTTTACCCGAAAACTCGGCATTTAAATAACGTGCCGTGCGTTCAAGTTCGTTTTGACTGTAGCTTTCATTGAGTCGTATCACTTTGTTGTGAACAATACTCGGATTTGATACCAAAACAACCAAAACCCGTTTATCGGACAAATTCACAAATTCAATGTGCTGCAAACGGTCGTGAGCCAAAGACGGCGAAACGACGATACCGATATTATTTGAAAGAGCTGAGAGTAACTGTGATGTTCGTTCCATCAACCTGTCGGGTGTTTCTTTGCCTTCCAATTCATTCAAACCAAGTTCTTTGTTTATAAAACTCAAATCTTCGTTTGAAAGACTCAAAATTCCCAAAAGATTGTCAACATAAAACCGATAACCTTCATCGGTCGGAACTCTTCCGGCGGAAGTATGCGGCTGTTCAAGTAATCCGTGATTTTCCAATTCACTCATTACGTTTCGAATTGTCGCTGAACTTAAACCGGATTTGTTAGCAAATTTTTCAGCAATTACCTTTGAACCGACAGGCTGACCGCTGGCGAGATGTTCGCTAACTATTGAAGAAAAGATGATTTGCCCGCGAGCATCGGGAAAGTATGCAGACTTTTCTGATTTTGTGTTATTTCCGCTAGCTGGCATTTTTTCTTTATTCGTGAGATTTCAAAGCACATCATTTTTGAGATATGCTGTTATTAATTTGATAGCATTTTGTAGAGCCATCTGTCAAGAATAAACTGTTAAACTTTATTAAACAATTTTATGAATTTAACCACACAACAAATTGAACTTTACTACGAAGAAGCCTTTAAGTTTTTTGATGGAAAGATCAAAATTCCCGAAGTAAATGTCGAATTTTATCCATACATCAACGTCAATAGCAAAATAAAATCCAGTAACGGCAAAGTTTCCGTGCGAATCGCCGAACTTTTAAGCAATGCTCCGCTGGAAGTTCACAAAGCCCTCGCATATATTTTAGTAGCCAAACTTCTCGGCAAAAAAGTCCCTGCCAACGCCAGAAAATTTTATCGAAGTTTTTTAGACGACGAAGATTTTCAAGAGAAAGCGATCGAACATAAACGTCAAAATGGCAGAAAACTGATAACTTCCGCCAAAGGAAAGGTTTATGACCTCGATAATATCTTCGGTAAATTAAATCTCATCTATTTTCAAAACGAAATTCCAACGCCGACAATTTCCTGGTCACAACGAAAAACCTTTCGTCGTTTAGGTCATTATGATGCGATACACGATGCGATTATTATCAGCAAATCACTCGACGAAAGAAGCATCCCGAAATTCGTCGTCGAATATGTTGTTTATCACGAAATGCTCCACATCAAACACCCGACTTATCAAAGAAACGGCAGACGCTGTGTGCATACTCCGATCTTCAAACGCGACGAAGAAAAGTTTGCATATTTCAAAGAAGCCGACAAATGGATCGCAGAAAACGCTTTGAAAATAAAGCGAAAGGTGAAACGTGGATAAACGGAATTTGGTAAATTATGACGAATTACGCATAACGAACTACTTATTACCTATCACCGATTACTTACTACCAAACTGCTCAACAATCGTCCCAAGAAATCCATAATCCGACATATATCTACGTTCGATTCCCTGTTTATTAAAATTTGTCTGCGTGAAAATGTAAGAAGTCGCTTTTCGTTCTGCTTTAGCTTTTCCAAATACATTCGCCACATTTTCAGCAGTTTCAGTATCTTTTGTAAAAGTCATCGCAACAGATTTGCCTCCTTTCAACTTTGAAAATAATTCCGTCGGTGAAATTTCCGCCGATGTTTTTCCGTTGACGCTTTTTTTCACGCTTTCAACATCGCCGATAATCAGAAATTCTCC
>JBGTHN010000158.1:0-2158 GCA_041746235.1 Pyrinomonadaceae bacterium
TTCGGCGTGTTCGGCAACATCAGATTGAATAAATATAGTAGATGTTTCGGGATTAACGCCCGCCGCTAAATAGATTCTCGCTAAGTCCAAAGTTTTTTGTCGCAAAGTTTTCGGGTCTTGCGGAATAGTTATAGCGTGTAGGTTAACGATGCAATAAAAAGCATCGTATTCATCCTGTAATTTTACCCAATTTACCAAAGCACCGAGATAATTCCCGATGTGAAGTTCACCCGTCGGTTGAGCACCGCTGAAGATTCGTTTTTTCATATTAAAAAAGGAACGCCAGCATCTTGCTGGCAATGGACGCTTCCCGCGTCCAAGAAAAGTTAATGATGTTTAAAGATTAGTTTAATGTTATAAGTTTGCCACGTTTGCTTTCGTGCTATCGCACTCATTGCCAGCAAGATGCTGGCGTTCCTTTAAGTTGCAATTAGCTTGCCAACAAATTCACCTACATTTTCAATAACTTCATCCTTATCCGATTTTTCAATAACAGAAACAATAGCCGAACCAACAACCGCCGCATCTGCATATTCTAAAACTTCTGTAACGTGTTCATTTGTCGAAACACCAAAACCAACCGCAATCGGTAAATCAGTAACTTTTCTCGCACGGTCAACTAATTTTTTCGCCTCATTGCTTAAATCATTTCGAGTCCCAGTAACTCCAGCACGAGAAATTGCATAAACAAAACCTCTCGCCGCTTTGGTGATTTTTCCAAGTCGGGAATCATTCGTTGTTGGTGCAATCAAAGAAATCATATCAATGTCTGATTGTGCAAAATTATCCGACATTTCAATAAATTCATCACCTATAATATCGGTAATCAGAAATCCATCAACACCAACATTCTTTGCTTCAACCCGCAATTTATCAATTCCGAATTGCATAAACGGATTCAAATAACCAAACAAAACAATCGGAACATCAGTCTTCGTCCGAACTTGTCTCACTACATCAAAAATCTTCGCAATCGTAATCTCACCATTTTCCAAAGCTCTCTGAGCCGAAAGCTGAATTATCGGACCATCCGCCATCGGATCGGTAAAGGGAACTCCGAGTTCGATAACTGTTGAATCAAGTTCCGCTAATTTCAAAATCAACTCGTAAGTCGTTTCCAGATCAGGATCGCCAGCCGTAATAAATGGAATAAAACCTTTTTTATTCTCATTTTTTATTTGCTCAAATTTTTCAGCAATTCTACTCATATATAATTTCGTTCGCGACCGCGTTCAGAGTACAAACTTCAGTTTGAGCAAACGTCCAGCGAAGCGAGGACGTTTGCATCTTAACAACTTTAAATTTCAATTAAACATTTAAAGATAACCAACAGTTCCCGCGTCGCTTCACTGGCGAAAACGCAAACTGAAGTTTGTACTATGAACGCGTTATTTCAACTTTTCTAATTCATCTGCCACAGTATTTACATCTTTATCACCACGCCCAGACAAATTGACTATTAAAATTTCATCTTTGGACATTTCCTTCGCCAATTTCAACGCATAAGCAATCCCGTGCGAAGTTTCCAAAGCGGGAATTATTCCCGTAATTTGAGATAAAGTCTGAAACGCATCCAACGCTTCATCATCCGTTGCCGAAACATATTCAACCCGCCCGATGTCGTGTAAATAAGCGTGTTCGGGACCAATCGAAGCGTAATCTAAACCTGCCGAGATCGAATGTGTCAAAGAAATTTGCCCGTGCGTGTCTTGCAATAAATAACTTTTCGTCCCTTGCAAAACACCGACTTTCATTCCGCTCGATTCGTTAAAACGTGCCGCGTGTTCGCCTAATTTGTTTCCTTTTCCACCCGCTTCAACTCCGATCATTCGCACCGATTCATCATTCAAAAACGGATAAAACAATCCGATAGAATTTGAACCGCCGCCGACACAAGCGACGAGTACATCGGGAAGTCTGCCTCCCATTTCCAAGATTTGTTCTCTTGCTTCTGTGCCGATAACGCTTTGAAAATCTCTGACCATCAACGGATACGGATGTGGTCCGAGTGCCGAACCGAGTAAATAATGAGTCGTTTCAACATTCGTTACCCAATCCCGCAAAGCCTCATTTATCGCATCTTTAAGCGTCTTCGAACCCGCATCAACGCCACGAACTTCTGCTCCCAAAAGTTCCATCCGAAAGACATTCAACGCCT
>JBGTHN010000159.1:0-1984 GCA_041746235.1 Pyrinomonadaceae bacterium
TTACGTCTTCCACAAAACGGTGTCCGTCCATCGTTAAACCCTGGACTGCAACAAAAAGTGTTCCGGCTTTTGCCTGACGCGAATCGTGCGTTACGTCGGAAATAATTGTTTCAGCATCGCCAAATAATTCGGCATCTATGTTTTCGGCTACTTCGACGGCTTTTAATTTTTGAAAAGTCAAACTTTTTCCCTCTGATTTTTGATAAACATTGCGAACAATGTTTTGAAATTTGCGTAATAAATCTTACTATTAAGAAGAAAGGATTTACAAAATGAAAATTATAAAACTATTGTTATTACTTTTGGCTCTCGGTGTTGGTGGTTATCTGCTTCTGATTTTGTTGGGTTGGGCATCCGTGATTTTGTGGTATGGCTTTTGGATCGGATTACTGGCAGTCGGAGTCGGAGTCGGTTACAAATTATTTTTGAGCGGTGGTGATGAAGAAACTCCAAAACTTGAAGAAAAGAAACCGACGGCAAACAGCGAACTTGAAAATGCCGACAGAGCTTTGGAAGAGTATAAGAAAAAATATTTGAATGATTAGTCAATATTTGTGCTTATTTACTAACTTACCAAGCTAGACATTGCACAAATAATTCGATAAATTCAAAACTGTTGAAAATGAAATAGATAACAAAAGCCGAGGTGGTGAAATTGGTAGACACGCTAGTCTTAGGAACTAGTACCTATGGTGTGCGAGTTCGAGTCTCGCCCTCGGCACTTATTAAACTTTGGATTTTTCCAACGATCTAGCAACTGCAATTTTTAGAAATTATCAAATAATTATTACGAAATTGGCTCGCAGATTTTAATTAAAGCGGGCTAAAACTTTTTAGAGAAAAATTTATCAAATGAATACAGAATTAATAGAAGTTTCCGCAACAAATAAAGAGATCAGAATTGAAATATCGCCTGATGATGTTCGCAAAGTTTATGACATGGTCAGCAAAAAATATGCGAATCAGGCACAAGTTCCCGGTTTTCGTAAAGGACTTGCACCTCTTGACGTGATCCGTATGCGGTATAAAGAAGAGATCAAACAAGATGTGATTCAGGAAATTGTTCCGCCGATGGTTTCACAAGCAATTGAGGAACACGATCTACATCCTTTGGCAGAACCGCATTTGCATTTAGATGATCCTGAAAATCTAAAGGTGAATGGTTCGGAACCACTTGTTTTTAGTGTTCATTTACAGGTTATGCCAGAAATTCCAACACCAACTTTTGATGGTTTGGAAGCAACGCGAAGGATTCGTCCCGTCAACGATGAAGAAATTGAAAACATAATCGAAGAACGCAGACAACAAGAATCAACATTGATTCCGGTTGAAGGAAGAAAATCTCAAGACGGCGATATGGTTATCGTGGACTTGGTCGGGACTTTTGCCGACGAAGAAAACGCAGATCCGATAGAAGTTAACGATTTGGAAGTTCAACTTGGTGACGAATTGATCGAAAAATCATTCAGCGAAAACCTTGTTGATGTCGCCGAAGACGATGAAAAAGAATTTACGGTTGAATATCCGCAAGAATTTTCATCTCCGGCATTGGCGGGAAGAACAGTTAATTATAAAGCGAAGGTAAAAACAGTCGGCACAGTTGAATTGCCCGAATTAAATGATGAATGGGTGAGCAGTTTGGATGAAGGATTTGAATCGCTTGCAGATTTGAAATCAAAATTACGTGAAGACTTGGAATCAGTTTCAAATGCAGATGCAGACAGCCGTGTTCGTAATGATTTGATTGCCAGACTTATTGAAAAACACGAATTTGAAGTTCCGAATGCTTTGATCGAGTCTCAAGCACAAAATCTTTTGAACAATTTTGCTCAAGATTTGGCACAACGCGGAGTTGATCTATCAAAGGTTGAACAAGATTTTATTGAAATGACCTATAATCAAATGAAGGGTCAAGCGGAAAGAGATGTTCGCGGAGCGGTTTTACTTGAAAAGATCGCCGAACTTGAAAATGTTGAAGTTACAA
>JBGTHN010000160.1:0-4107 GCA_041746235.1 Pyrinomonadaceae bacterium
ATTTCTGAAATAAGCTTGTAATATCGGTCATACCGACATTCCTTCTTACTTCAACTGCTCTTGAATCCTCGTCTCTAACAGAAGTCGCTGCGTCTAACAAAGTGTGATCTGCTAAATCGCTTAAAAACCTTATTGCATCAAACAGATTTGATTTACCAACACCGTTTGCACCAGCAATACAAGTAAAAGCACCGAAACGCACATCAACATCAGATAAATTCTTGAAACCAGATACTTTTAATCTTGTCAGCATAATTTTTACCTCAACAGTTGATTTTAATCTGATAAATAATAATTTTTACAATTTTATATTTGTTTATGTAATTAAAACAACCTTACCTTTTGTTTTGCGGTCTTCAATCGCTTGATGTGCTGCTTTCGCGTTTTCGAGCGGAAATTCAGTTATTTCAACTTTCAATTTCCCCGAAGCGATGTGTCCGAGCAATTCTTTTGTAAACCTGATTCGATTGGCGACCGGCTCGTTCATCAGCCAATAACCTTTGACCGAATGATTTTTATACATCAAGTTTAAGACGGAGATTTTGAAATCTTCGCCGCTTGCCGAACCGTAAACGATCATCGTTCCGTGCGTCGCCAAAACCTTCAGATTTTTCGCCACGATGTCGCCGCCGACCATTTCGATTATCCAATCCGCACCGTTTCCGTCGGTTGCTTCCAAAACTTTTTCCGTCCAATCATCATTTGAATAATTGATCATTACATCGCCACCGAGACTTTCGACGAAATCCAATTTTTCTTGACTCGAAGCAGTTCCGATAACCTTCAAACCTTTGTCTTTCGCAAGTTGAACCAGCAAACTTCCGACACCGCCCGCCGCCGCGTGGATCAAAATACTTTGTCCCGATTTTGCATCGTCAAGCAGTCCGAGTGCCGTCAAACCTTGCACCAATAAAGCGTTCGCTTCGCTGAAACCCAACGCATCGGGAATCGGAATCACCCCATTTGCTTTTGCAGTCGCAAATTCAGCATATCCGCCGCTCGAAGTCGTCGCCAAAACTCTCTGACCAACTTCCAGATTCGTTACATCTTCGCCCAATTCCTCAACCGTTCCGGCTGCTTCATAACCAAGGGTAAACGGCAACTCCGGCTTTGTTAAATAATTTCCCGAACGCATCATCGTATCGGCATAATTAATTCCCGCTGCCCCAACTTTTACTAAAACCTCATCTGCCTTCGGGGTCGGTTTATCAACTTCTTCATACCTTAATTTATCAACTCCGCCTAATTCGTGAACTCTTATTGCTTTCATAATTTTTATCCTTTTTTTTCCTTTCTAAATTCCGTTGTCAGCATTCCAGCAAATCCCCAATTTTCCGGCTCAATTTCATCAATCACAATATGAATATGCTCCGGCTTTTTATCCAAAACGCTAACAAGTGTTTGCGTCACTTCTTCGACGATTTGCTTTTTCTGTTCTTTAGTTACACCATCTTTGGTAATTTTTATATTTATGTATGGCATATATTATTTTCTCCGTTCGGCTCATGGGCAAGGACAAACCTTTGCCCCTATATTTAATTTATTTCTTATCATTTTTCGCATATTTTCGCGTATTTCGCGGGCAAGTATCTTCTCTTAAACTTGACCTTTCCAATCTTTCCCATCAGAAATTTCCAACCAACGCTCACGGATTCTTTTGAAATCCTTTTCGCTAAAATCTATTTGCTCCAACATATCAGCGTTTTCCTGCCAACGGCTCGGCTTTGTTGTGCCGACGATTGCTGTGTCAACGCCTTCGATGGCAAGTGTAAAATTCAGAGCGATTGCCACCGATTCATTCAAAGGTTTATCTAAAAAGTCATATTGCAATTCCTGAATCCAATCCCAATATTCGGAGTGATATGGATTCTCAGGTTTTGCATCGTGCCTCCAAACCGCGTTGGCAATCGGACGTTTTGCAATAATTCCCATTTCTCGCTCATTTGCCAACGGAATCGTCAAATCAATCGCTTCTTGATCGGCAATCGAAACGGAAGTTTGCAAAGTATCAAAAAAGTCCATTTCAATAGCAGTTTTTGCGTCTTCGCCATCGCCCGAATATCCCGCATAACGAATGTAACCTCGTTCTTTTGCAACAATTAGAGCTTCGATAACTTCGCCACGATTTAGAATCTCGCTACTGCAAGAATGCAGTTGCTCTATGTCCAAATAATCGGTTTGAAGCAACTGCAAACTTTTTTGAATCGTCTCCAAAATTCCTTTTTTTGACCAATCTTTACGGGTAAAACCATCCAACGCACCGCATTTTGTAATCAGGACTATATCCTTGCGACGATTGCCGATCGCATTGCCGATCAGGTCTTCGCTGTTTAGATAGGCAGCGGCAGTATCAATTAAATTTAATCCGGCTTCAATTGCTGAATTCAACAAATTCGTAACCGTTTCCTGTGTTACATCTTGTCTAATTTCTGCTCCGCCAAAACCTAAACGACTGACATTCAATTCGGTTTTACCGAGCTGTTTATATTGCATTCTCTAACTTCCCGCACTTGTCGCGTTGTCCACTTCGTCAACCTTTGTATTGACAGCGATTTCCCGCATTTCATCAATATTTTTCCGCAAATCATCCAGTTTTGCTTCCATATTTTCAACAGCATCCTCGCCCAAAGGCAGACGCAACGGTGGATTTTCCATTTCGGCAATTTTGATCATCGCTTCAACCGCTTTGACCGGATCGCCGGGTTGATTATTGTGATATTCGCCGATCGCATCAATTCTTTCTGAAGTTACATAATCTGCAATTCGATTTGCAGGTTGTGTAAATGAACGTCCCGCAAAATCTGTGCGGAATCCGCCCGGTTCAACGATTGTCACTTTGATTCCAAGATGTTCAACTTCTTTTGAAAGTGCTTCCGACAATGATTCGAGTGCGAATTTTGTTGACGAATAATATCCCGTCGAAGCAAATGCAGTGATCCCTACGACCGACGAAAGATTCATTATCAAACCGCTTTTCTTTTCACGCATTAACGGTAAAACTTCACGCATCGTTCTGATAACACCAAAAACATTCGTTTCATATTGATGACGAATTTGTTCCATCGAAGGCTCTTCGATTCCGCCGCCAAGTCCGTAACCGGCATTATTCACCAAAATATCAATCGTTCCGAATATTTCCGTAGCTTTCGCAACCGAAGTTTTCACGTCCTCATCTTTTGTAACATCCAATTTCACAGCCAACGCCGTTTCAGGATATTTCTCTTCCAAATCCTTCACGTCATCGGTATTCCGAGCCGTTGCCACAACCTTATAACCAAGTTCCAAACATTGCTCTGCCAACAATCTGCCAAATCCTGTCGAACTTCCCGTTATAAACCAAACTTTATTTTTATTACTCATAATTTTTCCCTTATTTTTACTTTTTACCTTTTACTTTTTACTTTAATTCTTCCCGAATTTATCGTTAAAATGCTTGACTGAGCCTTCAATCAATTCATTCAAAATTTCTTTATCCACGTCGTCTAATTTCTTAACATACAAACAAGATTTTCCGGTTTTATGTTTGCCGAGTTTTTCCATCAACTCATCGTATTTTCTAAACCCGTCCATAATATAAAGCGTTATGTTTTGCTTGCGTGGCGAAAAACCGATCCGCATCCAATCGCCTTCGCGTCCCGAAGCGTATTTATAAGTATATTCGTCAAAACCGATAATCGCATCGCCCCACATTTTTGCGTTTTTGCCTGTCGCTTTCCGCATCATTTTGGCAATTTCCTTGCAATCTTTGCGTTTTGCTTCATCCTCAATCGAATCAAGAAATTCTTTTACGCTCGCATTATTTTTCTTTGTTTTTAATTCCGTTTTTGCCATTTACTTTTCCTCCGATAATTTATCTTTTACTAAAATTTCATTCAGTTCACTCTTAAAAACATTCGCAGGAGTTATAGAAGTGATGACATCTCGATCATTAGATTTTTCGCCATTTTTATCAAAATTATCACCTGTTACTCCCCAAATTACACCGAGCAAAAAATACTCATTTAACTTAGTTTCAGCATTGTATTTTTCTTCAAAAAACAATCCCCCGCTTCCGCCGTAAGTTGAAACACAGTTTGTATCAATTCTCTTACTGGTACTTTCTTTGTA
>JBGTHN010000161.1:0-3880 GCA_041746235.1 Pyrinomonadaceae bacterium
GAAGAGTGGATTTTTTTATTCACGAAGATGGTAAAAGAATTTCTGCAATGCGTCTTTCTGATGGAACTTTGCGTTATTTGTGTTTGTTGGCGATTCTTTGTCATCCTGAACCGCCACCACTTATTTGTATTGAAGAACCTGAGACGGGACTTCATCCTGATATTTTGCCGACGGTTGCCGAGTTGATGAAAGAGGCATCACAGAGAACACAACTAATCGTTACAACTCATTCGGATATTTTGGTTTCGGCATTTTCCGATATGCCCGAAGCCGTGATGGTTTGCGAAAAAGATGAAGACGGAACACATTTCAGGCGTTTGGAAGCGGAAAAATTAAAAACTTGGCTTGAGGAATACACGCTTGGGGAAGCTTGGCTCAGAGGCGGAATTGGCGGAACGCGATGGTAAAAGAAATTCTTATATATATCGAAGGCGATTTAAAGCAAAAAGGAAACAAAAATGCAATAACTCTCCGTCAAGGTTTCAGAGAGTTTTTTCAAGAAATCGTAAAAGAAAGTAGGACTTCTATTAAACCGATTCTCTGCGGAAGTCGTGAAAGCACGGTGAGAATTTTTTTAGGTGAAACAAGTTTTGGTAAAGAAAGCTTTCTGATGATCTTAGTAGATTCCGAGGGCGAGATTGGTGAAGGTGAAACTCCAAAAATCTTTTTGAATAAAGTTTCAGATAAATTCGATTTTAGTGAAATTGATGAAGAACAATGTCATTTGATGGTTCAAGCAATGGAATCTTGGTTTTTAGCGGATAAAGATTGTTTGGCTGAGTTCTACGGGAAAGATTTTAATTCCAATTCACTTCCGCAAAATCCAAATGTTGAAAAGATTCAGAAGAAAGATATTCTTGAAGGTCTGAAAAACGCCACTCGAAGGACGAAGAAAGGTAAATATGGAAAAGGAAATCATAGCGGAGAGATTTTACAAAAAATAGATGCTCAAAAAATCCGTGAATCTGCACCGCATTGTGAAAGATTGTTTAGAATTATTTCAGACAAAATCGTATAGACAATTTGAAAAATAAATAAAGGCGGTGGAAAGCTATCAAAAATCCACCGCCTTTGATTTTCCGTGAAAGTTGGTTATGTATTATTACGCTTTGGAGGAGCTATGAATATAATACATTCACGGAAAATATATTAATTCGATTAAACCTTACGAAGATTAGTTGCCATCAGTTTCGTTTTCTTTATTTTCTTCGACAGAAGTTTTATTGGATTCATTGACATTATTTTCTTCGTTTACCGAATCATCTTTGCCATCAAGAGCGATTCCGAAGATTTGCGGATTGTTCATAAATTCTGCGAGTTTTTCGGGGTTGAACTTGGCACGAACGACAACTGCTTCGGTTTTATCAATTGTCACGAGCAGGATTTTGATGTTGTTTCCGTCCTCACGCATATTCATATAAACCTGATTTCCGTCGCGGTTTCGCACACGCAGGATCGGAGACCATTCTTCGCTGAACGAATCTTGCATCGCCAATTTCATTTCTTGATTAAGCGTTTCGGGCGAGATTTGCAGATCACGAAACATTGTTACTTTGAAACTTTTGACACCTGCGGGACGGACGATTCCAACGGCGAAACGTGCCAGCCACATAAATGGTATCTTTACCTTTTTCGCTTGATATTTTGTTTTTAAGTGGTTACAAACTGCGTCGTATTCGTTTCCTTTTGCTACGGCATTTGGAACAAAGATCGTAAATGCCAGAGCCAGAAAAGTTAGTGTGATTAGAATTTTCTTTTTCAAAAGCATTTTTTTACTCCTTGTCTTGTGGTGTTTCTTCTTCGTTTTCAATATCAATTCTCGGAATGTTTAGTTTGCCACCCAATTCGGCGAGCAAATCTATATCAATCGGACCGATGACATTGACGAGTGCGATGCTTTTATCTTCTGAAATGACAACTGCCACACCGCTCATTACATCGCCCGTGAACATTGTATAAACATCAATTTTTTGATTGTTTTTCTTGCTGCGGACATTGGCGAGTTTTACCCAACCCGGTAATGTCAGTTGTGAACGAATCAGATCAATATCGGCAATGTTATATTCGTTGGCATTTTCAAAGTTATAGATTCGCACATATATGCCTTCTAAACCTTTGATCGCTTCACCAACTTTTTTAGCGTCTTGGTCATTTACTTTGACCAAAACCCGTTTTGCAAGACTCAACAGCTTTCCGTCAATATTAACTTCGACAACATCTCTTGCACGATCTTCGAGACCTTTGAGATTATCAAATCTAAGGCGAGCATCCTGTGCATTTGCCGCTGTGATCGTTATCAGCATAAATGCCGACAGAACTATGAATTTGAATGAATGATTTATAAATGTTTTCATAACCTTTTTATTTAACTCCTGATAAAACTTTGGCGAATATTGGTTGTATTATTCAAGACCCTGAACTTTATCTTTTACTAACTTTAATTTTGAACTTGTGATCGCAAGTGCCGTCATTAATTGGTCGTAAGCGTATTGTTCTTCTTCTGTAAGTATTACAGTTTCTGACTTTTGCTCAGGTTTGACTACTTTTGGTTTAATATCTTTTGCGATAGTTTTGTTATCACTAATTTTTGTTGGAACTTGTTTCTTATCTTTTACAACTCGCCGTTTAATTTGTCGTTTTGCTGTAAATTTCGCTTTTGTAATTGTCGGTTCAGAGATTTCCTTACTTTCTTCTGGAACAGATATTGGTTTTTCAACGATTGTTTTATTCGACATTTGTTCGGCAGAATTTTGTGCCAAATCTTGATCGTCAGTTCGCACAATTTGAAAAACTCCGATTGAAATAATTACTAAAGCTAACGATGCGAATGCGGCGAAGGCGAATTGAAATGATCTTCGAGCTGTTTTAGTTGGCACGAAGCCTTTATCGAACGCAAAAGTTTTTGCAGGCAATGCGGGCGGAGTTGTGTTTGTTGAACGAAAGGCTTGTAAACTATTTTCCAGCTTTTCGATCTCGGAATCTTTTCCCGTTTTATCCCATAAATAATCTTCTTTCATCGTTTTACTCCTTAATTTCCAACTTCTCACGCAACATTTTCATTCCCCGGTGCAGATTTACTCGAACCGATTCGTGTTTTAATCCCGTTTGTTCGGCGATTTCCGGTCCAGTCATTCCTTCAACCAGACGCAGAATCAAAGTTTCTCTGTATGTTTCGGGCATTGCACGAATCGCGTCTAAAATTTCCTGTGCTTCGTTTTTTGAATTGCCGTTGTTGTGGCTCAAATTTTCCGATAGTTCCTCAGTTGGTTTATTGCGACGGTAAAACTCCACCGCATTATTCCGTGCAATCCGAGCGATCCAAGGACTAACAGCATTTTTATCCCGAAGCGTATGTAATTTTTCATAAGCGGTAATAAAAACTTCTTGCACGATGTCATCAACTTCGTCACGCGGGACACGAGAAAGAATAATTCCGTGAACCATCGGGGATAATTTTTTGTAAAATTCATCAAACGCACCTTTGTCACCTGCACACACACGCTCAACCAGCATTGCTTCGTCCTTTGATTTTCCGTTTGCCGGGGAAGAGGCACTTTGCTTTTTGCGTCGAGCCGGAAAAAATATGTTTTGGATTATTCCGCTTTCTGACATTTAATAATTTTTGATGTTTGATGAAATCTTATGAAAAAGTATAAACCAATTTCATCAAACATCTTTTGGTTACACTGCATTTTTTATGCTTGCTGTATATATAGATGTGATGACATCGGAAAGTGTTAACAGTAAAAACGAAAATATATTAAATAATGTTTCGAAGCAGATAAAGTTATTGCAAGGATGCGTCGTTCAGCTTCAAGGATGCGTCGTTCAGCTTCAAGGATGCGTCGTTCAGCTTCAAGGATGCGTCGTTCAGCCTCAA
>JBGTHN010000162.1:0-9518 GCA_041746235.1 Pyrinomonadaceae bacterium
TGCACACGCACGTTCCGGCGATAAAGGCGACACAGCAAATGTCGGTTTGATCGCATTTAATGAAGATATTTATCCGATCTTGGTTCGTGAAGTTACAGCGGAAAAAGCTAAAGAACATTTTGGTGAGATCGTTAAAGGCGACATCGAAAGATTTGAATTACCGAATCTCGGAGCATTGAATTTTCTTCTACACGGTTCGCTCGGTGGCGGCGGAACTCTTTCCCTGATGACCGATGCCCAAGGTAAAACATTTTCGACGGCAATGCTCAGAATGCACGTTGATCTAACAGAGCAGGAAGCAGAAAAATTAGGCTTTTAAATTATAAAATGACCGAACTGATCCAAACCAAAGAAAATTCGATCTTAACATTGACGTTAAATCGTCCCGAAAAGCGAAATGCTTTGAATGATGCTTTGGTTAATTCGTTGAAATCTGCTTTGAATGAAGCTAACAAAGATTCATCTTTAAGAGCAATTATAATTAAAGGCGAAGGTAAAGATTTTTGTTCGGGTGCGGATTTATCTGCATTGCAGAAAATTTCCGAGAGTGATGTTTTGGAAAATCTTGAAGATGCGGAAAGTTTGATGGAACTTTTTGTTTTGATGCGAAAAGTTAAAATTCCAATCATTGCGGCAGTTCACGGGCGTGCCTTGGCTGGCGGTTGCGGTTTAGCGACGGCTTGCGACATTGTTCTCGCTTCAAAATCCTCACAATTTGGTTATCCCGAAGTTAAGATCGGATTTGTTCCGGCAATGGTTATGGCAATTTTGCGTAGGAATTTATCTGAGAAAAGATCATTTGAACTCATCACACAAGGTTTTAATTTTTCAGCCGACGAAGCAGAAAGTTTTGGTTTGATAAATCGTGTTTTTGCAGATGAAACCTTTGAAACTGAAGTCCAAAAATACGTTTCAGTTTACGAAAATGTCAGTCGTTCAGCCGTTATTTTATCCAAAAAACTTCTCTATCAAATGGATGGAATGACATTTGACACTGCAATCGAAGTCGGTGCGGAAGTAAATACTATCGCCAGACTAACCGAAGATTGCCAAAAAGGAATTGCAAGATTTTTGGATAAATGATCTAAAGTTTTTTCAAATACTCCAACGCTTGTCGGCGATATTCCAAAGTTTGCTTATCTTGTAATGTGTTCGTTAACTTCAAATATTCCTGAAAATAACTACTTGCTTTTTCATTTTGTTTCGATTCAAAATGTATCGCTCCGAGCAAAAATATAACTACTTTTGATTCGGGTAGAAGTTCGACTCTTGCTTGGTTTTGTGTATTATCAAGTTCTGATAACACTTTATCTTTCTCATTTTTTTGATAAAGAACGATCGCCAATTTCGCAGTCAAAGCCGCGTAATATATGGGCAAACGCTTTCTGGCTTCAAGTAAAACCTCTTCTGCTTTGTCCAATTGTTTTTTATTTGAATAAGCTATCGCCAATGATTCATAACTCTGATAAAGCGTATAAGCATCAATCTTTTCAGGCGGCATTTCGGCAACAGTTTTCAAATCCCAAATTGCCTCTTCATATTTTTCTTTAGTAATAAAATTTCTCGCACGTCCCATATATGCAAGCGGTGTTGGCTTGATGTCCAAAGAATTATTGTAAGCCTTTATTGCTTCATCAATTTTGCCTTCATCTGTTAAAACCGAACCAAGTTGCGAATAATTAAAAGCAGATGTTGGATCAATCGTTACGCTTTGAGTCCAAAGTGATAGATCATTTTTCCAAACACTATTGTATGTCCAAGTTTTAACACTTAGTAAAATGCTTGTTAAAACTGCAAATCCTAAAGTTATTTTTACTGCTTTTTCCTTATTTATTTTTTCAAACAATTCAATCAAATATGGAATCGTCATCATCAAAAAACCCAATAAAGGAAGATATAAATAACGGTCGTGAACAATTTGTTCGGGAACAAAAGCAGTAATATTAAATGCCGGTAAAAGTGGTAAAATAAATATTGCTAATCCTAATTTTTGTATAAAAGAACGCTTTGCGAGCGATGAAAATAAATATATTAATGCAATTGAAATAGTCAATGGAAACAAAAAGCTAAACAGCGAAAATCCTTCAACCGCTCGCACAGAGTAATTTGTTCCGAGTGTGATCGGGAAAATTATTTGTTTTATATAAAAAATAAATATGGAAGGAGCGGTCAGAATCGCACTTCCAAAACTTGCTGCATCTTCTGCCGGCAATGAGATTTGACCGATTATACCAAGTCTTGCAAAGAAATAAGCAAATGCAATAAATGCAAATGGTGCGGTTTTCAGTAGATTATTTGGCGATTTTTCGCTTGTTTCAACTTTGTTATTTCCGTTTGAATAAATCAACCAATAGATCGGTAAACAAAGTAGAGCGACTTCTTTTGCTCCCAACGCAAGAGTATAAAAAACCAAAGCTAAAATAATGTCAAAACGATTTTGTTTTTCCGTATAATTTTTTGTGAACCAAAGTGAAGCGAGGAAAAACAAGCTAAAAAGTAAATCCGGTGAACCTGCGATCCAAGCAACTGATTCGGTATGAATTGGATGAACGGCAAAAATTAAAGCAATTGAAAAAGCAATAATATCCGATAATCCCCAACGTCTTAAAAGCAAAAACACTAACAAACAAACTCCGATGTGAAGCAAAATATTTAAAAGATGCCAACCGAAAGCATCCAAACCAAAAAGTTGATAATTAATAATTGACCAAGCGGTAAATGTCGGTCGCCAATAATTGCTTGCAGCAACAGTTCCGTCGCCTTTAAATGCCCAAACATCGGAAGTTAGAGCTTTACTATAAAGTGTCGAATCTTTTATCAATGGATTTCGCAGGATTTGGCGTTTATCATCATAGACAAAATCTCCGCTTAAAGAGTTTGCAAAAACTCCAAATGCAACGACCGCAAGTATAACAGCGAACCAAATATGTATTTTATTTTTGTTTTTTGAGATCTTTTCGGTCATCTTTTTTTGATGTATCTATTTGAAAAATTAGAAAATAATCCATTGAATCTTCGACAAAATCATATTGCTCTTTTAACGAAAACCCAGCCTTTTTAGCTTCTTCGATGACAGTTTCCTTATCAATTCCGTGGTCTTCGCCGTCACCATTTCTGTCTATAATTCCAACCAACGCTTCTTTTTTCAACGCCTTTTTCAGATTTTTCAAATAAACGATCGGTTCGGCAATTTCGTGATATGTATTAAGAATTAAAACGGCATCAATTGAATTCTTCGATAAAAGTGGATTTTCCGTCTCACCCAAGACTGCTATAACATTTGTTAATTTTTCTTTTTCCTTTCGCTCATTTATATATTTTATTGCGTCTTCATTTATTTCAACTGCGTAAATCTTTCCTTTTTCTCCAACTCTTTTTGAAGCTATTGCCGAAAACCAACCGCCTCCTGCACCAATATCTGCAACTTGTTTTCCTTCAGTAATGTTTAATAGATTCATTACTCGTTCGATTTGCAATTTTTCTGCTCGATTTTCTTTATCATAGCGTGAAAGATCGCCTTTAAAAGGATCGCTGGTCGGACGATCAATTTTATCATCTACAATTTCCGGTGTTGGTGTTGGAGATTTTGCAACTTGAGCAAATTGCGGAATTTGAAACGATGAAAAAGCAAAAACCCAAAATACACCTAAAAGGATTAATTTTATAAATATCCAAGTGATTATGTATTTTTTCATAATGTCTATTGTGAATTCTTTTCAATTGTTTTGGCAAGCGGATTTTCAGAAATTTTGTCAATTAAACCAATTTTTAATGCTTCGTTTGCATCAATTCGCTTCGCTGTTATGAACATTTCCAAAGCGTTTTTCTTTCCAATAAGTTTTGGCATTATTTGTGTTCCGCTCCAACCTGTTATGATCCCGAGTTTTGCTCCTGGATGTGCAAAAAATGAATTTGCTGATGCAACCCGCATTTTGCAAGATAGAGCTAAATCCAACGCTCCGCCCATACAAAAACCATTTATTGCTGCAATCGTATGCTTTTTTGAATTGTAAATTTTCTGCATCAAATTCTGCCCACGCAAACCGAATTCAATGGCAGTTTTTTCATTTAACTTTGAAACTTCATTCAAATTTGCTCCAGCCGCAAAAGTGTTTCCCGAACCTGTAAAAATGATCGTCTTAATATTATTATTCGAGTTTAATCTATCAAATGTTTCATTAAGTATTTCAAGCGTTTTTATCGAAAGTGGATTTTTAATTTCGTGGCGAATAAAACGGATAATAGCAATTCTATTTTCTACTTCCACATTTAAAGGTTTTATTTCGGACATAGTGCTTTGCTATTGGTTGAATTGCTCTGATAAATTACTTATTCAGAATGAATTAGATTATTAGCAATTGTTTTATGAATTACAAATACAAAGCACATCCTTGGCACGGAATTTCTTACGGTGAAAAAGCTCCCGATGAAGTTACGGTTTTTATCGAAATTGTTCCGAGAGATACAGTTAAATACGAAATTGAAAAAGAATCTGGTTTTTTGCAGATAGATCGTCCGCAACAATATTCCAACGTCTATCCTGCAAATTATGGTTTTATTCCGCAGACTTATTGCGGCGAAGGAATTGCAAATCTCGCACGAGAAAAATCCAATAAACAAATTACCAAAGGCGACGGCGATCCGCTTGATATTTTAGTGATTTCCGAACATCACATTCCGCGTGGCGACATTTTATTAAAAGCTCGACCGATCGGTGGATTTTGTTTAATTGATAACGGCGAAGCTGACGATAAAATTATCGCAACTTTAACGGGCGACACGGTTTTTCAACAATATCAGGAAATTTTACAACTTCCAAAAGGAATTCTACAACGCATCGAGCATTATTTTCTCACATACAAAAATCTACCAAATGAACCGCAAAAATGTGAGATCGCCTATAGTTACGGACGAGATCAAGCTCACGAAGTTATCAAAACTTCGATTCAAGATTATGAAGATTTTCTAAAAACAAAAAACCTGCAAGGTTAAAAAACTTTGCAGGTTTTTCGATAATTTATCTTTCACAATTTATTTTATTTGTTCCTGCAAAATTTTAACGGCAGTTTGAATTAATAAAATAAAACTGTCTTGTTTTACAGCCTCATTTTCATTATTCCAACTTGAAGTAACGACAAACCACTCACCTTTTTTAGATTGCAAAAGATAGGTCATACTTATCACGCCGGTTTCCGAACCGCCTTTGTATCCAACGTATTTCCAATTGTTTGCAACTTTTTCTGACAACGCTTTATTTATCGCCATCACGCCGAGAGCTCTATTTGTCGGTGCTTTTTCGGTATTCATTCGCAACCAATTCATCAAACGAACCAGATCATTTGCCGAGGCAAACCATTCTATTTCAGAAATATAAGTCGGTTTTGCCAAAAATCCTTCGATTGGAATATCTTTCGGATTCGATTTAGCAATTTCGTTGGCGAGAATTTTGCGTTTTCCATCAATATCAGTTGCCACATATTTTTTAGCATATTCTTGTTTTGCTAAACCTTTGAGCATAAACATTTCAGCGGTTGTTAAAAATGGTTTTGATAAATCGGGGTTTGAGTTTCCCGCAGTTTTGAGAATATTTTCAATATTTTCACGCCCTAAAGTTCTTAACAATTGGTCTGTCGCAGTGTTATCACTTAGTGAGATCATCATTGAAGACAAAGTGTGCAAAGTTACGGGCGAGCCTTTTTCCCAATCTTGCATTTGTCCTGATGGAAGCGAAAAATGTTTGAGTTCAACAATATCCGACCAATTCCTTTTGCCTTCCGAAATTTGTCTGACGAGTTCGCTTAAAACATATAATTTAAACGTAGAACCAACTGCAAAAGGCGTATCAGCGTTGTGAGTTGCCAGAGTTTGAAAATCTTTATCGTTTAATTTTGCAACTGAAAGCGAAGTTTTGCCCGGAAGTTTTTTCAATGCATCAACTATACTTTGCAATGAATTTGCAACTTGTTCTACGGAATTTATTAGCAAACTTCTAATTAAGTTTGTTCCCGTTTGTTCGATAGATAAACCCAAATTAACGATAATGTTTTTTTCAAATAAAATTGAAATCGTCCCGTTATAATCATCTTTTTTATCAATCTTTTGAACTTTCAAAGCCTTTCCATAATCAGTTACCAATTGCGTCGAAATTTCTTTTATTTGATCGGAAGGAACTTGTGAAAGAAAAGATTTTGAAAACACATTCTCAAAATCTTTTGGTTCATTTATCATTTTCACAGCATCATTTGCTCGCCGTTCAAAGGCTGTTTCATTTTCACTTTGAGCAAAAACGGAAATTGAAAATACCAATATTAGTAATAAAATAGATGTTTTAATTTTCATAATTTTTTATACATATAGATGTTTTAATTTGTTTGAATTTTAGACTAAAAGAAAATTGCCCATGTTACAAAATCTTCGGTAAAGTTTTCAAAATGATGATGAACATTGGCAGAAACAAAAAACGCATCTCCGACTTCACAATCAAACGTTTCATCACCGATGATTATTTCGCCACTTCCACGCACGATGAAATAAAACTCATCTTCCTGGTGAAATGTCTGATAATCCTTATTTTTCGGAGCGAAAAAGACAAGTTTGACATTGTTTTTCTCAAACGGTTCAATGTCCCAAACGCCTTCTTTCCATTTTTCATTGGCAGGTAAAGGCAATTTTGCCATCATTTCTTCAATCGTAAATTTCATATCATTAGTTGTTTGTTTTTGTCGGAATAAACTATGTGACTTTAACTGAAGTTATTATAACCAAAAAAGCCTGCGAAACTAACTTCGCAGGCAAAAATGAATTTGTTTAAAAAAAGTCAATTTATTCTAGGATAGTACACTTTTTAAATATTGTGTTTTTACGGGAAAATACCTAATTCAAGATAACATAATGCAATCTTGTCAATCGCGTTGACAAAGGCGGCTGTCCGCAAATTATCCACTCTGTCATTTGTTTTCCAGATTTCACGAATTTGGTTATATGAAGTAATCATTGTTTCTTCCAAACCGGAATAAACCAAGTCTGCTTCATCTGCTCCGCGTGCAACAGCACCACGTTCCTCGGCAGATAGTGAACGTCCTGTTTCTTTTTCAATGATATTCAAAATTCTGTCATAAGCACCTTGTTCAAAGCGTTTGCCCATTCTTCCGAAACGAACGTGCGACAGATTTTTCAGCCATTCAAAATAGGAAACGGTTACACCACCCGCATTTATATAAACATCGGGAATAACCATAATTCCCTTTTCTTCAAGAATAGCTTCAGCATTCGCAGTAACCGGACCGTTTGCCGCTTCTCCGATAATTTTCGCCTTGATATTTGGAGCGTTTCCGGCGTGGATTTGGTTTTCGAGTGCGGCGGGAATCAATATGTCGCATTCGAGTTCCAAAGCGTCTTCACGATTCGGAAGATTTATCGCACCTTCAAAATCCATAATCGAACCTGTTTCCTTTCGATGTGCCATTAATTTTTCGAGATCAATTCCATCTTGTTTGTGAATTGAACCTTCATATTCGGCAACACCGATCAGTTTTGCTCCACCATCTTGAGTGCAAAACTTAGCAGCATAATAACCTACGTTTCCGAGACCTTGCACAACGAAAGTCTTGCCTTCCATGCCAGGTTCAAGTCCAAGTTTCTGCATATCTTCAGCATTTGAACAAGCCTCACGCAATCCGTAAAAGGTTCCTAATCCGGTTGCTTCGGTTCTTCCGCGAATCCCGCCTTGTGCAATGGATTTACCTGTTACACAACCGAGAGCGTCAATTTGCTCGCTGTGAAATGCCATATATGTGTCGGCGATCCAAGCCATTTCTCTTGGACCTGTTCCATAATCAGGAGCCGGAACATCAACTGCCGGACCGATGAAATTCTTTCGAATTAATTCGGTTGTATAACGGCGTGTGATTCGTTCGAGGTCTTCAACTGCCCATTCTTTCGGGTTTATTTGAATGGCACCTTTCGCTCCACCGAACGGCACATCCACGATCGCACATTTATATGTCATCAAAGTTGCCAAAGCGATTACTTCATCTTCGCTGGCATGCTCGGAATAACGAATTCCGCCTTTGACGGGCAATTTGTGATGACTGTGTTCGGCACGCCAGCCTTTTATTACCTTGTAACTGTTTCCGTGTCTGATTGGAAATTCAAAAGAATAGACACTGTTACAAATTTTAATTTGTTTTAACAAACCTTCGTGATGGTCAGTTGCCGCCGCTGCCTTAGCAAAATATCGGTCAACACTCGCCAAGAAATTTTGTCCTTGTTGTTCTGCACTCATAAATTTTTCCTTTTTATTATTTTTATTTTTTTGTTTGATTTTATATTAAAAACCAATTTACCTATCTTACTTTTTCTTTTTGTTTAGAAAAATATCATTTTTTAATAAAAATCTGATATGTTTCAGCTATTTCATCATCTTGCGTTTCCGCAAATGCAATTCTATCTTCAGAAATTGAGAGATCTTTTATCCAGAAATTTTTTAACTTCTCTTTTCTTTGCTCCGATAATTCCTGCAATTTTTCGTTAGGTTTGAGCATAATCCTTAATTTCAAGTTCGGATGATCTTGCAAAATCTCTCCAACATTTTTCAAATTTTCGACAGTTTTATCCTCAAATTCCGAATTATCACGTTTAAAAGTTATCTTTTGGATATCGGAAGATATTCTTGTATAGGATAATACTAAATTTTCTAAATTCAAACGACGGCGAACATCTTCCAGCAAAAGACTTTTTCCATCATCTTCGATATCACGATTACTTAAATAATAAACTTGAATGTCCAACATATTATTTGATTTGATCGTAATGTCATAATCAATAATCGAAGCAGGATTTGGAAGTTTGAAGTCGCTAAAATTATTTCTAACTGTCTCAAGATAATTTGCTTGTGTTTGTGCAAATGTTAAAGGAGTTGGAGTCGTTTCAGGGATAGGTTTAAACTGTTCTCTTGCAGATGTTGGAATTTCTACCATCTGCAATTCTATGTCACTTTCCTTTTTTCCAAGTTTTTGTGCAACCAAAGCCTTATATTTTTCCTTTTCAGATTGTGTATAAGGAGTATCATCAAAAATCCTCAAATAAATCTGAATTATTCCTTCATTTTCATTTATTTTTAACTCACCCAAATCACTTCTCGGTGGTTTATTTTCATCAGGTTGTTCAAAATGTTTCTTCCAAATATCTATTGCTTCACGATGAATGCGAAATTCATATTGTCTTTGGGTTATTTCTGCTCTCAATTTACTAAATGATTGACTGAGTGGAATAAAGATCAATAATAACGGCAAAAGTATCATAAAAAGCCTTAAAGAAAAACTACGTATTTTTCTTGCTTGTTCAAGTTGCGGAATTTTTGAAATTAACCCTCGCCAAAATAAATATTCTCTATCCGTTTCCCGCCATAGTTGCACTTTTTCTCTTACTTTAGCTGTATCAATTCTGAGTAGAACAAAGACGATCATTGCCGTAAAGGTGATGGCAACGAGGTTAGTTAAATAAAGCAAACCGCCGCC